>NZ_JBVVQS010000094.1:0-211806 GCF_055811575.1 Mesorhizobium sp. WSM4815
CCTACTGCCCTACTGCCCTACTGCCCTACTGCCCTACTGCCCTACTGCCCTACTGCCCTACTGCCCTACTGCCCTACACTCCGCATTTTAGGGGGTTACATCCGGCAAAACTCTTCCCTATAAGGCCCTCCTAGCCTGATACCAGAATCGCGAGCACAACCGGCCGGGTCTTCCCGTCCGGTTTTTCGTGCAAGCCGCCTGCCGAACGGACCCTCGATATGCCAAGACGCACCGACATCAAGTCGATCCTGATCATCGGGGCCGGCCCCATTGTCATCGGTCAGGCCTGCGAATTCGACTATTCCGGCACCCAGGCCTGCAAGGCGCTCAAGGAAGAGGGTTTTCGCGTCATCCTGGTCAATTCCAACCCGGCCACCATCATGACCGACCCGGAACTGGCCGATGCCACCTATATCGAGCCGATCACGCCGGAAGTGGTGGCCAAGATCATCGCCAAGGAGCGGCCGGACGCGCTGCTGCCGACCATGGGCGGCCAGACCGCGCTCAACACCGCCCTGTCGCTGCGCCGCATGGGCGTGCTCGAGCGCTACAATGTCGAGATGATCGGCGCCGACGCCACGGCAATAGACAAGGCCGAGGACCGGGCGCAGTTTCGCGAGGCGATGAAGAAGATCGGCCTGGAAACGCCGAAATCGATGCTGGCCAACGCCACCGACGTCAAGAACGCCGACCGCAAGACGCATGAGGCCGAACGCGCCGCGCTGAAGGCCGAGAAGCCCGAAAACCTCGACGCCGCGCTCGACGCGCTGGAAACGCGCTGGAACCTCGGCGAGGGCGACCGCAAGCAGCGCTACATCAGCCATGGCATGGCGATCGCCGCACAGGCGCTCGACCATGTCGGCCTGCCCGCCATCATCCGCCCGTCCTTCACCATGGGCGGCACCGGCGGCGGCATCGCCTATAACCGCGCCGAATTCTACGAGATCGTCCAGTCCGGCCTCGACGCCTCGCCGACCACCGAAGTGCTGATCGAGGAAAGCGTGCTCGGCTGGAAGGAGTACGAGATGGAGGTTGTCCGCGACAAGGCCGACAACTGCATCATCGTCTGCTCGATCGAAAACATCGACCCGATGGGCGTGCACACCGGCGACTCGATCACCGTCGCCCCTGCCCTGACCTTGACCGACAAAGAATACCAGATGATGCGCAACGCCTCGATCGCGGTGCTGCGCGAGATCGGCGTCGAGACCGGCGGCTCCAACGTGCAGTTCGCCGTCAACCCCGCCGACGGGCGCCTGGTGGTGATCGAGATGAACCCGCGCGTCTCGCGCTCGTCGGCTCTCGCCTCCAAGGCGACCGGTTTTCCGATCGCCAAGATCGCGGCAAAGCTCGCCGTCGGCTACACGCTGGACGAGTTGGAGAACGACATCACCGGCGGCGCCACGCCGGCCTCGTTCGAGCCGTCGATCGATTACGTCGTCACCAAAATCCCGCGCTTCGCCTTCGAGAAATTCCCTGGCGCCGAGCCGGTGCTGACCACGGCGATGAAGTCGGTCGGCGAGGTCATGGCCATCGGCCGCACTTTTCAGGAATCGCTGCAGAAGGCTTTGCGTGGGCTTGAAACCGGCCTGACTGGTCTGGACGAGATCGAAATCCCCGGCATCGCGCACGGCGCGGCCAGCCACGCCGACGACCGCAACGCCATTCGCGCTGCCCTCGGCACGCCGACGCCCGACCGGCTGCGCATGGTGGCGCAAGCGATCCGCATGGGCACCTCTCTGGAAGACGTGCACGCCATGTGCAAGATCGACCCGTGGTTCCTCGAACAGATCGCCGGCATCCTCAACATGGAAGCCCGCATTCGCGAGCACGGTATTCCCGAAGACGCCGCCAATCTGCGCATGCTGAAGGCGATGGGTTTTTCCGATGCCCGCCTCGCGTCCCTGGTCAGGAAAGACGTCGAAGAGGTTCAAAAGATACGCGAAAAGCTCGACGTTCATCCGGTTTACAAGCGCATCGATACTTGCGCCGCCGAGTTCGCCTCGCCGACCGCCTACATGTACTCGACCTATGAGGTGCCCTTCGCCGGCGCGCTCGCCAACGAAGCGCAAGTCTCGTCGCGAAAAAAAGTCGTCATCCTCGGCGGCGGCCCGAACCGCATCGGCCAGGGCATCGAGTTCGACTATTGCTGCTGCCACGCCGCCTTTGCGCTGCGCGACGCCGGCTTCGAGGCGATCATGGTCAACTGCAACCCGGAGACCGTATCGACCGACTACGACACCTCGGACCGGCTCTATTTCGAGCCGCTGACGCCGGAGGACGTTTTGGAGATCCTGCGCGCCGAGCAGGCGTCGGGCGAGCTGGTCGGCGTCATCGTCCAATTCGGCGGCCAGACGCCGCTGAAGCTGGCGGATGCGTTGGAGAAGGCCGGCATCCCAATCCTCGGCACTTCGCCCGACATGATCGATCTCGCCGAAGACCGCGACCGCTTCCAGAAGTTGTTGCACAAGCTCGGCCTCAGCCAGCCGAAGAACGGCATCGCCTATTCGGTCGAGCAGGCCCGCCTCGTCGCCGGCGAGCTCGGCTTCCCGCTGGTGGTGCGCCCGTCCTATGTGCTCGGCGGCCGCGCCATGCAGATCATCCACGACGAGAGCATGCTGCAATCCTATCTGCTCGACACCGTGCCCGGCCTGGTGCCGGAGGACATCAAGCAGAAATACCCCAACGACAAGACAGGCCAGATCAACACACTGCTGGGCAAGAACCCGCTGCTGTTCGACACCTATCTCTCGGGCGCCATCGAGGTTGATGTCGACTGCCTGTGCGACGGCAAGTCGACCTTCGTCTCCGGCATATTGGAACACATCGAGGAGGCCGGCATCCATTCGGGCGACAGCGCCTGCTCGCTGCCGGTGCATTCGCTGCCGTCGGAGCTCGTCGACGAATTGGAGCGCCAGACGGCCGCACTTGCCCGCGCGCTCAATGTCGGCGGCCTGATGAACGTGCAGTACGCGATCAAGGACGGCACCGTCTATGTGCTGGAGGTCAACCCGCGCGCGTCGCGCACCGTGCCCTTCGTCGCCAAGACCATCGGCCGGCCCATCGCGAAAATTGCCGCCCGCATCATGGCCGGCGAGAGCCTGGGAGACGCCTTCGCCCATTACGGCGCCATGCCCGACCCCAGAAATCCCGGCCATATCGCGGTCAAAGAAGCAGTGTTCCCCTTCGCCCGCTTCCCCGGCGTCGACATATTGCTCGGCCCGGAAATGCGCTCGACCGGCGAGGTCATGGGCCTCGACCGCGACTTTGCGCTGGCTTTCGCCAAGAGCCAGTTGGGAGCGGGTGTTGATCTCCCCCGCGCCGGCACGCTGTTCGTCTCGGTGCGCGACGAGGACAAGAAAGGCATCCTGCCGGCGGTCAAGCGCCTCGCCGGCCAGGGTTTCAAGGTAATGGCCACCTCGGGCACCGCCCGCTTCCTCGCCGAGAACGGCGTCGCTGCCGAGAAAATAAACAAGGTGCTGGAAGGCCGCCCGCACATCGAGGACGCCATCCGCAACCGCCAGGTGCAGATCGTCTTCAACACCACGGACGGCCAGAAGGCGGTGTCGGACTCCAAATCGCTGCGCCGCGCCACGCTGATGCAGAAGGTGCCGTATTACACGACGCTGTCCGGCGCGGCTGCGGTGGCTGAGGCAATTGCAGCGTTGAGGGCGGGGAGTTTGGAAGTGCGGCCGCTGCAGGAGTATTTTGCGTAGGCGACTAGCCAATCTCCCCCCAAGTGGGGGAGATGGCCGGCAGGCCAGAGGGGGGCGCTGTCCCGCGCACGTTGCGGCCATCGCACCGATCTGCACGTCAGCCGAGGAAACAAGGTCATGCAAGACCTTGACGAAAGGTCGCCCTCTGCCCGGCCCCGCTAAATCGGTCATCGCCTCCGCTCGCCTCAGTTGAGAAACCCAATAAACCGCCCGGCGAACAGCACCGACGTCCACAGCACCAGCGACAGCACCGCCAGCACAGGAGCGACCCCGCCGGCCGGCTCGTCGCCGTCTTTCGCGTGGCGCATGAAGGCAAAAAAATTGGCGCCGGCGAGGAGTATGAGCGTCATCTTGGTGAGGAAAATCGGCATCGCCGCATACTCCCTCGCCCTGATTGAAAACAGCAGCGACCCGGTGACAAGCGCGCCGGCGAACGCGGTAAATGCGGTGCGGCGCAGCAGCGTGACGAACGGCACGTACGGCAGCGAGCGGAAGGCGCCGAGGATCCTTAGGTCCATGAGCCAGACGCTGGTCAGCAGCGCACCGATCGACATGATGTGCAGCGCATTGACTATGGGATAGGCGACGAAGGAGGCCTTCAGCCCCCTTACGATGGCGAGTTGCTCGATGCCGGCGAGGAACTCGTCCATTCAAGCCGGCGGCACGCGGTCGGGGTAGACGTCATAAGCCTTGCCGTTGACGATGACGCGGGCTGCTTTCATCCACTTCTCGGTCTCGTCGCGCGAGCGGTGGCCGATCGCGGTCACCTCGTCGCCGACCTTGGCGACCTCCTCGGTGAAGCCGGCGGCAATGGTACGGGACGGCGGCGCCAAATCCACCCGCCAGGCCTCTCCGTCGGCGTCGACATCCAATGTGGCGTGCGGATTGCCGATATAGATGGCTGTGATCTTGCCCCGGAGCTCAAAAAACCCATCCTGGGTCCACGACCAGCCGTGATGGGCGTAAGCTGCGGTGCCAGCGGCAAGGATCACTGCCGCTGCCAGCGTGACGCTCCGAATCCCGTTGAAAGGTGACTGCATCGCTCGCCTCCTCGGCTCATCCCGCCAATCGAGAGTAGGTCACGGCGCGGCAACGTCAAATCACATCGGTGCGAAGGGCATCGGCCACGCGATCGATTGTCGAAGCCGGCACGCCGCCCCTGACCCCCCTGCCGGGCACCACACGTCAAACATTCCGCAGCAGGCGCCGCCGGCGAAGCTGCCGATCTCCCCCCTTGCGGGGGAGATGCCCGGCAGGGCAGAGGGGGGTACTGTCCCTCCGACCTGTCAACCGATTATAGCCACGCCCTCAGGCTGTTTCCGGTTGGGAATGGGTTAAAATCGAGAGGTGGCGATCCTTCCCCCCTCTGTCCTGCCTGACATCCTCCCCCAAGCGGGGAGATCGGATGCCGCGCTGGCTTTCGCCAACCACCAACGCTGAAAGGCAGGGCGGTGAGCGGCAGCGCCAACCCGAAGCGATTGCCCTGCGGAATGAACGGTCCGGTCTTGCTTATGACATCCATGCACGCCATGTTCGGCCCCTACCGCCGCTCTTCTTCTCCATCGGATGAAGGTCGGAGACTCACACCTGAACGAGGCAAATTATGAGCAGTATGAGAGACCGTCAGGAAGGCTTCGAAAAGAAGTTTGCGATGGACGAGGACACGAAGTTCAGGGCCATGGCGCGCCGCAACAAGCTGCTCGGCCTATGGGCCGCCGAAAAGCTCGGCAAGTCAGGCGAGGACGCCGACGCCTATGCGAAAGAGGTGGTGCGCGCAGACTTCGAAGAGGCCGGGGACGACGACGTGTTGCGCAAAATACGCGCCGATTTCGACGCTGCGGGCGTCGCCCAGTCGGATGTTCAGATTCGCGGCGTCATGAACGACCTGCTGGCGACGGCTGTCGAGCAGATCAAAAACAGCTGAGAGAGCGCCAACTTAAAGCGTGTCGCGACGTGCTTTAAGTTCTCGTTTATGCGTTTCCCAAAACCGCTGGGCATCTCGGGTCAGGCCCAGGGTCAGGCCCGAGGGGCATGCGTTTGGGTGACGACATGCATTAGCTGTGTGCTGCCACCAGATCCTTTAGGCGCTCTTCGTGCATCCGCAGCGTCGGTAGCGTCTTCTTGGCGAATTCCTTCAGCGCCGGGTCTTCACCCGACTGCGCATAGGTTGAAAACAGCGCCAACGCCTGCTTGTGCGCCTCGGTCTGCAGGAGGATGAATTTCGCCTGGAATTCATCGCCATCAAGGTTCTTGAGCTGGTCCAGCATCGCCTGGTCTTTCGGCAGCAAAGCCGGGCCGCTCGCTGTCACCGAGGCCGTGATCTGGCTCTGTTCGAGAGCTGCCTTGAAATCCTCGCCAGCCTTGGTGTGATCCCTAACCATCAGCGAGGCGAAATCCTTCACATCGGCGGCGACATTCTTTTGTTCGGCCAGCTTGCTGCTTTCAATCTCGAACCGGTTGGCGCTGGGGACGGTTGTGGAGAAGGTCTCGGTGTCGATCTTGGTTTGGCCGACAGCAGGTATATCGGCCGGCGTGGCGGATTGGGCTAGGGCCGCCGGCGCGCCGGCAAGCAAGGCGACCATGGCAAGCGTGAGATTTGTTTTCACAGGAAATCTCCGAGTTTGTGATCCTCGGAGAGTCCAACGCGACACCAGCGGCGAAGTTGCGCCTTCCTTCTCCCCTTTGTGGGAGAAGGTGGCCGAGCGAAGCTCGGTCGGATGAGGGGTGTTCCAGCTTGGCGGTACACTTGATGGAGCAGCCATCCGCGCAGAGACGGTGCACATTTGCCAACGCCTCATTTCTTCCAGCACCCCTCATCCGTCTCGGCGCTACGCGCCGATCCACCTTCTCCCACAAGGGGAGAAGGCAAGGACCCACTCAGTGGCAGCACGCGCCGTTATATTGCAACTGCTCGTCCCAGTTCGGCCGGCCCTCCGGTGTGAAATCCATCAGGTTCCACAAGGGCTCGCAAGTGCCGATGGCGCGCGGGTCCTGACCGGGTTCGGACGGCGCGAAGCCAAGCTCCGAGCTCCAGAAATGCCGGATGCCGTCGGCGTCGCGATGGAATACCGAAAGCATCGGCAACTGCGCGCCGTCGTCGGCCTCGGCGTGGTAGTCGCGCTTGAAGCTGTTGCCGGCCGAGGAGAGCAGCCGCATGTTCGTCCAGCCGCGATCGCGGCCAAGCGTGATCAGGTTTTCAAGCGCGGTCTTGCCCACAACCGCGAAATTGAAGCCGGCGGCCTCGAGATGGCCGATGGCGCCGTCGAACTGGTCGAGCAGCGCCGTGCAGGACGGGCATGGCTGGTCGGCCCGCGCGAGCTTGGCCGTGCCGCCGCTTGTCGCCACGTCGCGCGTCTCCTGCGGGTGGCGCGGAAACATCATCGAGTAGACGATCAGCGTGTCCTTGCCGGGTGAAAACAGCTTAGACAGTTTTATGCGGGCTGGCTTGCCGTCGGCGCCAAGCCCGTCGAACACATAATCCTGAGGCACCAGCCCGCCCGGCGGCAGTGCACGGCGGGCGACGGCCACATCCTCCATGGCGCGGCGCAGCTCGATTTCCTTTTGCAGCAGCGTTTCGCGGGCGGCGCGATATTCAGCGGATTCGTTGGGAAAGGTGATCATCGTCATCTCCATCAGCCGTGCTTGTGGCGGCGCGCGCCCTATGCGGCAGCGCACCTTGCCTCTCAAGGACGCATCGCGAAGCAGGGTTCCGACATTTTGCGCGCCTAACTCGGCGATGAGGCCTTAACGGCTCCGTCTTAGCCAGCGACAGAGGCTACTGCGGCGGCACTGGGCAGCTCGTATCGCCCTCCTGGCAGTTGAGATAGCCCTGAAAATCCTTCAGCCTGATGTTGGTGAGGCTCGCCTTGCAGCCGGCTATGACCATCGGATACATGCTGCCTGCCATATCGGTCGGGCCGCCCTGGAAAGCGCATTCGGCATCGCGAAAGGCGACCCAGGCGCGCTGCGCGCCGACCAGCAGCTTCTTCGTCGCAGCGTCGTCCTTCAGCCTGCCCTCGATCTGCCTGTAGGCGTGGTTGAGCTTCTTGTCGGCTTCGGTGAACGACTTGCCGGCGCATTCGTTCATGGTCGCCTGGTCGTCCTGTGCGTCGGCGCAATCGTCGGCGCGCGCGACGCCCGCAAGAAGCGGAAGGGCGAGGATCACCAGACCGGTTTTGGCCAGACCCGGTTTGAAAAGTAAAAGCCGCATCGTGTTTCTCCGGTTTAGGTCGAGACCCCGCCCGCGGCACGAAAGCCGCAGGATCGCAACTTAACTTCTGAACGGTTGCCGGCAAGATGCAGCCTGCCGCCTTGGTGGACACTTCGTTTCCGCACAATGCTCGCTGATCGGCTTCGCCAACCGCTCCTCACCCCGCCCAGTCGACTTCGAACATCCCCAGCCGCTCGTAAAGCCTGACCGCGGCAGCATTCTCAACCGTGTTGGTTTTGAGATCGACATGCGCAGCGCCGCGTGCCTGAAAGGTGGTGAAGACGTGCCACATCAGCGCTTCGGCGATGCCTCGGCCGCGCGCCTCGGGGTGGACGGCAAGGTCTTTCACGAACGCCCTCGTCCAGCACAATGCCGCGCCTGCCAGCCGACCCTTGCTGTCGATGACCAGGAAACACAAGGCAGGGTCGAATTCCGCGTCGCTTGAAATACGCGGCCACCATTCGTCGAACGGCCCGTCGGCGCCATCGTCGAAGACGGTGGTCAGCAGCGTATGCAAAGCCAGCGCGTCGGCGGCCTCAAAACCGCGCATGACAAAACTTTCCGGCCAGCGCGGCGGGGCGAGCGTGTCGTCGAGGATCTTGCGCAGCCTTATGTCGTTCGGCGCCGGCGGGCGCGGCTCAGGCATGGCGTTCAGGCATCCGGCTGCAGGCGACGCCGACTGCGGTCGCGGCCCAGGCCGGTTTGTTCCAGCATGCCCTTGCGCTTGGCGTCGTAATAATAGCCGCTCTGGTAGAGCCGATCGGCGCGCTTGGCGTTGCCGCCGGCCACCAGCCAGGCGCCACGCAGATATTTCACCGCATATTTCAGATTGGTCTCGGCGTCGAACAACCCGCTCGCCGGCCCGTCATAGCCCATGCCGCGCGCCGTCGCATGCTTGATCTGCATCAGCCCCCAGTGGCCGCGATTGTAGGCCTTGGGATTGAAGGTGCTCTCGCGCTTGACGACGCGGCGCACCAGATCGACCGGAACCTGATAGAGGACGGCATATTTCTCGATCAGCCGCTCGATCTCGCCGCGCGGTCCCGCGGAATACTGTTTGGCAGGGCTGGTCGAAAGCAGGGCGGACGGATTCTCAGGCAGGGTGTAGGCGACCTGCTGGACGCCTGGCATCGTCTTGCCTGTCTCGCCGGTGACCGGCATCGCAACGGCGGCGGTCGCATAGACAGGCGCTGTGCCGGCTGGCGCGGCATCGGCCGTCATGACTGAAGGTGCAGTTGCGGCCAACGGGGTCGGGCCGGCAAAGGCCGCTGGCTGGACAGGCGTCGCGGCGGGATCGACGGCCAGCGCCGCGGTCTGGACGGGCGTGACGCCGGACGATTCCGGCAGCACCGAAACCGTGTCGGGCAGCGCCAGCGCATAGCCGGCATCGCTATCAGCTGCGGCGGTTTCAGTCAGGGAAGGCACGGCCTTGGTCTGCGATGTCGAAGTGCAGCCGCTGAGACCGGCCGCAGCGAGCATCACGCCGATCGCGGGAAAGATGATTTTTGCTGGCAAGCCGCGCTCGGGTCCGGTTCGTCTGTTAAGAAGTCCTTACACCACCGCCTTTCCCCCGGCAATCCGCAGCCAGTTGGGATTTCCAATGGTTTTCGGGTGGCAACAGACCCCTGAGAATGCGATATCTCGTTCTCGATATGTACTTGATTGCCATTCGTTCCCAGGGAAAGGAGCACATCATGGAAGACACCTCTCAAGCCATCGCCGGCTACGCCGTCTTCGAAACCGTGATCGGCTTCATCGGCATCGCCTGGAGCGAGGCCGGGCTGACGAGGCTTTGCCTGCCCCAGCGCAGCCGCGACGCGGTGGAACGGCGGTTGCTGCGCCATGCCGGCAACGCCGCTTCGAGCGCCCGACCGCAATGGGTTGCCGAGCTGATCGCGTCGATAAAGGCCTATGCCGCCGGCGAGGACGTGGATTTCTCCGGTGTGCCGGTCGATCTCACCGGTGTCGACGATTTCCGCCTCGCAATCTACGACGCGGCGCGCAAGCTCGCCTATGGCGAGACCACCACCTATGGCGAACTGGCCAGGCGCGCCGGCCATGCCGGGCTGGCGCGAGAGACGGGCGCCGCGCTCGGCGCCAACCCGGTGCCGCTGGTCATCCCTTGCCACCGCATTCTTGCCGCCGGCGGCAAGATCGGCGGTTTTTCAGCGCCAGGCGGCTCGACCACCAAGGAGAAGATGCTGACGATCGAAGGCGTGCGCGTCGGTCCGCCGCCGCCGGCGCAGGTCTCTTTTGGATTTTGAGGCCGGCATTGCTAGTCCGGAAAGATGCGCCGGCGGAAATGCCGGTCTGTTTCCACGCGCTTGCACTTGTAGACGATGCAGGAGTTGGTATCGGCGCTCGGCACCGAAGCGCGTGCCCTGACCTCGCCCATGTTGCAGAAACTCTGGCTCCGCACATAACGGTCGTAGAGCGGCAGCCCCGGCGTGCGCGTCGACTGATAACGCAGGATGACGGCGCCTTCCCGTGCGATCGTCGCGCGCACCGTGCCGCAGCTCATGCGGCTCGGGTCATAGCGCGAGATCGCCTGCGCCTCTGCAGCCATCAGCGTCAGGCAGGCGGCAAACAGGACAGTTTTCATGGTCCTCTCCCCATGCAGGACCGGACGCCCGGAGGCGGCACGATCCTTCCCCGCAGCGTGCGCGATAGGCCATGCGACCCGGCGCAACGCCCGACGTTCAACGCTTTCACGCGATTGGGGCGGCCATTGGGCAGCGCCGCATCAGCGCCTTTTTTCGTGCAGTCTTGTTTTTTGCGGAGAAGCGGACTATATGAGGTCCATTGATATTTCGGCCGATCGATCCGGGCCTCGCGATATTCGCGTTTGCTGACGTCTATCTCCAAAATCTCGATACAAACCGGCTGGACTTCGGTTCAGTCAAGCTAAAGCAAGCGTATAAGGACTATCGAAATGGCAACAGGTACGGTCAAGTGGTTTAATTCCACCAAGGGTTTCGGCTTCATCCAGCCTGACAGCGGCGGCGCGGACGTTTTCGTCCACATCTCCGCAGTCGAGCGCGCTGGGCTGTCGACCCTGGTCGAAGGCCAGAAGATCAACTTCGAGATCGAGCAGGACCGCCGCACTGGCAAGTCGTCCGCTGGATCTCTGAGCAAGGCAGCCTGATTTTGCGAATGGCGCGCGCCGGGCGATAGCTCGGGGCGCGCGGCAAGTCACGGATGTACTGACGGTCGCGCGAGAAGCGCGCCGGAGCGGAAAGAACCCGACAAGCCGAAGCAGCAGATTGCTGCCGGCCCGGCCAAAGCGCTCCCGATCAGGCTACCAAGCATGGGAAGGCGGGATTTTGTCCCGCCTTTTTGCTGTCCGGATTTCCGGATGAAACAGCTACCTTGGCCTTATTGTGCCAACCATGGTATTTTTAGGCGATGAGCAAGCTTGAACAGATTGAGAAATCCGTCGCCGAACTGAGCCCTGAGGAACTGAAGGCATTTGCCGCCTGGTTCGAGGCACTGAAAGCGGAGATGTGGGATCGGCAGATCGAAGCCGACGCCAAGGCTGGCAGGCTGGATAAACTTGCCGAGCAGGCCTTGGCCGACCATCGCGCCGGCCGGACCCGGTCTTTGTGAATCATGTCGCCACTCCCTTATTCTGGGAGGCTTATGCAAAACTGCCCTCATCGATCAGAGCAAAGGCGGACAAACGTTTCGCCAAGCTGCGTTCTGATCCGTTTCACCCGTCGCTGCATTTCAAACAGGTCGGACGCTATTGGTCGGCGCGGGTTGATCTCAACTACCGCGCCGTAGCTGTCCGTGACCACGATGACGTTGTCTGGTTTTGGATCGGCACCCACTCCGAATATGACCGGCTCCTGAAGTAGCCGTAAGGACAGAACTACCCCAGCCACTCCATCGGCACATGCCCAGGATCAGTCTCGACCCGTTTCAGCCAGGCCGCCACCGCCGGGTAGGCGTCGAGCTGAAAACCGCCCATCTCGGCCGTATGCGTATAGGCGTAGAGCGCGATGTCGGCGACGCTCAAGGCCTCGCCGGCAAAGAACGCATTGCCCGCCAGATGCTTGTTCATCACGCCGAGCGCCTTGTTGCCGCGCTCCAGCGTCAGCGCCAGCCGTTCCGGCGTCGCGTCCTTGGCCCGTTCGGGAAAGGTCAGCAGCGCCTTGCGCACCGCGATATAGGGTTCGTGGCTGTACTGCTCGAAGAACAGCCATTGATAGGCCAGTGCCCGTTCGTATTTGTCGGCCGGCAGCAACCGCGTGCCTTCGGCGAGATAGAGCAGAATGGCGTTGGATTCGGCAAGCCGCCGGCCGTCGTCGAACTCGAGCAGCGGCACCATGGCGTTCGGGTTCTTGGCGACATAGTCTGGCTTGCGCGTGTCGCCGGTGTGCGAACTGACCTCGACATTGGTGAAAGCGATGCCGAGCTTGGCCATCAACAGGCGCGGCTTGTAGCAATTGCCGCTGTCGATCATTCCATAGAGTATGGTCATTCTTGCTCCCATCGCCGCTCCCCTCGGCGGAGCCGCCTTTACCGGCAATTATCCTGGCAGCGACGGCTTCATCCAGTGATTTGTTTTGGCGCAACCATCAGCGCCGGTGATAGATCACCCAAACAACGGCACGACGTTGTTGGCCATGCCAAGCAGCCTGTCGATGGGCAGCGGCTCCTCGTCGAAGACCGTGCCGGCCAGCGCCGGCCGGGCAAGGTAAAATCCTTGCATCAGGTCAACGCCGCCGTCCAGCGCGACGCGCAGATGCGTGGCTTGCTCGATGCCTTCGACCAGCACTTTGGCGCCGCGGTCATGCAGCGCGGAGACCAGCGGCCGGAAAAACCGTTCGGCGGCGGCATGGCGGCAGAATTCCGCGAACCAGGTGCCGTCGATCTTGACGATGTCGGGCTGGACAAGGGCGACCCGTTCTTCCGTCGAATGCCCGGTGCCGAAATCGTCGATGGCGATGCGGATGCCGTCACGCCGCATCTCGCGCGCCAGGCTGACGAGCACCTTGTCTTCAGACGCCTGCTCGGTGATCTCGCAGACCAGCATGCCGGGGTGCAGGTCGAACTCGGCGAGACGCCTGGTCATCAGCCTGATTTCTGCCAGCGCTCGCCCGGGGTCATCATTGATCAGCGGATTGTAGTTGAAGAACAGGTCGAGCCCGCCGACGCCGATGTTGCGGAAATTCCTGAGATGCAGTACCCGGCACATCGTCTCGACGAACAGGCGATCCGCCACGGGGATGCCCTCGAAGAATACGCGCGGCGCGACCGGCCTGCCGGCGCGGTGCGGCTCGATCAGGCCTTCGACGGCGACGGCCTTCAAAAACCTGCCACGCGGCGCAAAGATCGGCTGGTAGGCGCTCCTCAGCCGGAACGCGCCATAGACGCCATATTCGATCCCGACTTCGTCGGCAAAGATTGCCTCGCCGACATTGCGCCGCCTGTCGGGCCGCCCGGTCATGGCACCACCTTGCGCCCGAAAGCCCGTTTCGGCCGCGGCGAAGGCGAGACGGTCGCAGGCGCCGCGCCGGCGTCAGGCGCCGTCACCGGCATCTGCCTTTCCTTGCCGAAGACTTGGCTTTCGTTGCCGAAGACGTGAAAGCTGGTCGGTGCAAGCTCCGGGCGCGCCAGCGCAAATCCCTGCACCATCGAGGCTCCCGATTTCTCGGCCAGTTCAAGCTGCCAGCCCTCCTCTATGCCCTCGAACACGGTGCGGATGCCTTGCTGTTCGAAACTTGCCACCATGGCGGTCAGCAGCGCGAAGCCGGCGCCGGACTCCATCAGTTGCATGATCCAGTTGGCGTCGAATTTGACGATGTCAGGCCTGAGCTCCTTGATCCGGTTGATGTCGGACTCTTCGGCGCCGTAGTCGTCGACCGCGATGCGAAACCCGTTGGCCCTGAGCGCCCCGACGAAATTGTAGAGCGTTTCCTGCGACGCCGACTTTTGCTCGGTCACCTCGCAGACGACGCGGTTCGCATCGATCCCGGCCTCATGCAGCACCAGCCGCATGTCGCGCAGCGCACTGTCGGCGATGCTGCGATCGGTGAACACCGACGGATCGAAGTTGATGAAAATGAATGCCTCCTGCGGCAGGCAGGCGCCGGCGTTCAAAAGGTGCAGCGTCCTTGTCAGCGCCTCGATATGCAGGCGGTCGACCGTCGGACAGGCGTTGAAAAAACTCACCGGCGTCTGCGGCTCGGCGTCGCGGAACGGCCGGATCAGGCCCTCGAATCCGGTGATGGACAATTTGCCGTTGCTGAAGGCAAAAATCGGCTGGAAGGCGCTTTGCAGCGTATAATTGCCCCAGACACCGCTGGCGGTGCCGTCATCGTGGCGGACGATATGGGCAAGCCCGATGCTGCGCGACACGGTTCCTCCCGTTGCGAGACTGGTGGAATGGGTCGTGATCCAGCCAACCGGAGTTTTACCGCGTGTAAGTGAATTTATTGTTGCCGGATTTGCCGGGGATTTGAGGTCTGGCTCATCCGACAATGCTTGCGCTTGGCGGGATGATGCGACATGAGAGACGCCGCGGTCGGATGGACCGCCTGGCCCTACAGGAGACAACGCCGTCATGGCCTTTCTTGCCGACGCCCTTTCCCGCGTAAAGCCTTCCGCGACCATCGCAGTGACGCAGAAAGCGCGCGAGCTGAAAAACGCCGGCCGTGACGTGATCGGGCTGGGTGCCGGCGAACCGGACTTCGACACGCCGGACAATATCAAGAACGCTGCGATCGAGGCCATCCGCCGCGGCGAAACGAAATATCCTCCAGTTTCCGGCATCGTGCCGCTGCGCGAGGCAATCGCCCAAAAATTCAAGCGAGAGAACAATCTCGATTACCGGCCGGAGCAGACCATCGTCGGCACCGGCGGCAAGCAGATCCTGTTCAATGCCTTCATGGCGACGCTGAACCCCGGCGACGAGGTCATCATTCCCAGGCCGTACTGGGTCAGCTATCCCGAGATGGTAGCGATCTGCGGCGGCACCCCGGCATTTGCCGACACCTCCATCGACAACGGCTTCAAGCTGACGGCGGCGGCGTTGCAAAAGGCGATCACGCCGCGCACCAAATGGTTGTTGATGAACTCACCGTCGAACCCGTCGGGCGCCGCCTACAGCGAGGCTGAGTTGCGCGCTCTGGCCGACGTGCTGCTCGAACACCCCAATGTCTGGGTGCTGACCGACGACATGTACGAGCACCTGATCTACGGCGATTTCGTCTTCACGACCATCGCCGAGGTCGAGCCGAAGCTTTATGAGCGCACCCTGACCATGAACGGCGTGTCGAAGGCCTATGCGATGACTGGCTGGCGCATCGGCTACGCGGCCGGGCCGCTGGCGCTGATCAAGGCGATGGACATGATCCAGGGCCAGCAGACCTCCGGCGCCTGCACCATTGCCCAGTGGGCATCGGTCGAGGCGCTGAACGGTCCGCAGGATTTCATTGCGAAAAACAAGGCGATTTTCCAGGCTCGGCGCGATCTCGTCGTGTCGATGCTCAATCAGGCGCGCGGCATCACATGTCCGTCTCCCGAAGGGGCTTTCTACGTCTATCCGTCCTGTTCCCAGTTGATCGGCAAGAAGACCAAAGCCGGCAAGCTGATCGACAGCGACGAAGCCTTCTGCTCGGAACTGCTCGAGGCCGAGGGCGTGGCGGTCGTGTTCGGTTCGGCATTCGGCCTCGGCCCGAACTTCCGCATCTCCTATGCCACGTCGGAGGCGTTGCTCGAAGAGGCCTGCGCCCGCATCCAGCGCTTCACCGCCTCGCTGACCTGATCAAGCGCATCTCGAACACCAAAACCCGGCTCGCAATCGGGTTTTGGCGGTCGGCGCCAGCCTCATCCCTGGCGACTGTGATTGGTTTCGCGCGCCGAACGAGCCTCGGCCGGCGCCAGAATGGCGGCCAGAAGCCCGGCCGTGACGAACGAAACGATGGCGGCCGTCAGCATCGCCGCATGGAAGCCCCCGGCATAGGCGGCTGCGAACAGATCGCGCAGGCCGTCCTTGCCCATCGCCGCATCGGCTGCGAAATGGTGCCTTGAAACCGCGGCGCGGGCCACCGCTCCGGCATTGGCGACACCGGCATTTTCAAGATGCGCCGTCAGCAGGGCTGTTGCCCGCATGCTCATCAAGGCGCCGAGCAGGGCGATGCCGATGGCGGTGCCGCTCTGGCGGGTTGCGTTGATCACCGCCGACACCATGCCCGAACGCTCGCGCGGCGCAAACGACATCGCGGCAGCGCTGCCGGTCGGGATGGACAGCGCATTGCCGAGACCGCCGACGGCAAACAGCAGGCCGATCGTCACATAGGGTGTCGAGGGTCCAACCCAGTACATGCCCAGCATGGAAAGACCGCTCGAAAGATAGCCCGATGTCATCAGCGCCGAGTGTCCGTAGCGCTGACTGAGCCTGCCGATCGCCGGCGACACGACCATTTGGACAAGGAACAGCGGTGCCATGCACAGGCCGGCCTGTGTCGGCGACCAGCCCTGTGCCTGCTGCAGGAACATCGAATAGAGGAAGACGCTGGTGTAGGAGGTGAGGCCGAGCGCGAACGAGGCGACATTGGCGACGGCGAAGCGAACGTCGCGGAACAGGCCAAGCGGCAGCATCGGCCGCGGCGTGCGTGCCTCGAAGACAAGGAAAGCCACCAGGCCGGCGAAGCCGACGACAAGGGCGATAACAGCCTCTCGATCGCCCCAACCTTTTTCGCCTGCCGATATCAGGCCGAAGGTCAAGGCGCCCAGCCACAGAATGCTGAGCGCCAGGCCGACAAGGTCGAGATGGGCATGCTCGGGGTGTGAAGTCTCTACGATCGAAGCCGCACCGAGCGCGATCGTGGCCAGGCCGAGCGGCAGGTTGATCAGGAAAATGCTCTGCCATCCGGCGGTTTCGACCAGGATGCCGCCGACGACCGGGCCGGTGAGCAGCGAGACGGCTGCGAACGACGCCCAGCCTCCGATGACGCCGGCACGCTCGCGACCGTCGGGAAACGCCTGCGTCAGAATCGACAGCGCACCCGGAATGATCAGCGATCCGGCTATCCCCTGCACCACCCGGCCCACCAGCAGCACCGACAGGTTGGGCGCGATTGCACATATGGCAGAGCCAGCCACGAAGATGCCGATGCCTGCCAGCCAGGAGCGCTTGCGCCCGTAGCGGTCGCCGATCAGGCCTGCCGACAGCATGAAGGCCGACAGGCAAAGCGTGTAGGCGTCGATCACCCATTGCAGCCCGGCGAAATCGATGCCGAGCGCAATCTGGATCGTCGGCAGGGCGACGTTGACGATGCTGATGTCGAGCAGTGCGACGAATGTGCCGAGATAGACTGCGGCAACAAGAGGCAAGCGACGGTTCGACATGAAACCCAAACCTGAGCGTGGAAATCACCTACAATGATCAGACGCGACCAATGATCAGACGCGACGCGCTTTTAGGTCCGATCAACGCCGCCATACTGCTCGTCGGTCACCGTCTCCAGCCAGTCGGCATGGACGCCGTCGAGCGCCTCCTGCATGGCGATATGGGCCATCGCCGATTTTGGACCGGCGCCGTGCCAATGCTTTTCGTCAGGCGCAAACGAGATGACGTCGCCGGCCCTGATTGCCTGTATCGGCTCGCCCCAGCTTTGCGCCAGGCCGGCGCCTGACACGACATAGAGCGTCTGGCCCAGCGGATGCGTATGCCAGTGGGTACGCGCGCCGGGCTCGAAACCGACCATGATGGCGCGTAGCCGCGCCGGCGCTTCCTTCTCGATGATCGGCGTCTGCCACACGCGGCCGGTGAAGTACTTTTCCGGCGCAATGACGGTCGGCACGCTGCCGCAAGCAATGATCTTCATCGTCGCAAAGTCCTCAGGCTGATGGCGGATCGGTCGGCGACGATCCGCTCCTTTTTCTCGCAGGAAGCGGCACTTTCATCCGATAACCATTATGGCGCAACCGCTTTTGCTGCCGTTCGGCGACCTGTCACGGCATTGACGGAAAGCCCAGACCCGCGATCGACGCTTCGCCGATCATGGCTCAACATCCGCGACATCAGGCGATCCCCCGATTCTCAAGTCACCCGATTCTCAAATCACTTGCCCTCCCGCCTAACCCGTGGGACGATGCCTTTGGGTAGGCGGCAAACTGAAAAAGCCCCGCCCGCGACGGTCGACAGGCCGGCCGCCGCTCCCAGGGAAACGCCTGAGTGGAGGTCAGTCATGGGAACTCGCGCCGGAGGACGACGCACGGGACCGAAATGCATTGCCATCGTCGGTCCCTTTGCAAGCGGTAAGACGACACTTCTCGAAGCCATATTGGCCCGTACGGGCGCCATCCCCCGCCAGAATCCGGTCTCCTCGGGAAACACAGTTTCCGATCATTCGCCCGAGGCACGCGCCCACGCCATGAGCGTTGAGGCGACGTTTGCCACCATCGACTTCATGGGCGAGCAACTCACCTTCGTCGATTGTCCCGGCTCCATCGAATTCTCCTTCGAGGCAGAGCCGGTTCTGGCCGCCTGCGACCTCGCCGTGGTCGTCGCCGAAGCCGACGAGAAGAAGATCCCTGCCCTGCAGCTGATCATGCGCAAGCTCGACGATCTCGGCGTGCCGCGCATCATGTTCCTCAACAAGGTCGACAAGGCGATATCAGGCGTGCGCGACACGCTGAAGATGTTGCAGCCGGCGAGCTCGGTGCCTTTGCTGCTGCGCCAGATTCCGCTGCGCAAGGACGGCGTGGTGATCGGCTCGATCGATCTGGCGCTGGAGCGCGCCTACATCTATCGCGAATATGCCGAAAGCGAAGTCGCCCAGATTCCCAGCGACGACAAGGCGCGCGAGCTCGAAGCGCGCTTTTCCATGCTGGAGACGCTCGCCGACCATGATGATCAACTGATGGAGCAGCTGCTCGACGAAATCGAGCCGCCCAAGGACGCCGTCTTCGACGACCTGGCCGCCGACTTGCGCGATGGTGCCGTGACGCCGGTGCTGATCGGCACCGCCGAGAAGGGCAATGGTGTGCTGCGGCTGCTAAAAACGATCCGCCACGACGCGCCCGATGTTGAAGCAACACACAAGCGCCTCGACGCACCTGATGGCAATGCGACCGTGGTCCAGGTGATGAAGACCATCCACACCGCGCATGGCGGCAAGCTGTCGATCTCGCGCATCCTGTCCGGCCAGCTTGCCGACGCCTCCGAGCTCTTCCTTTCGAACGGCGCGACGGCAAAGGTCTCCGGCATCTACAGAATGCTCGGCAAGGACCAGACCAAGCTCACCTCGGCCCCGGCCGGCGACACCGTCGCGCTCGGCAAGATGGACGAGGTCACGACCGGTCAGACCTTGAGCTCGGTCAAGGGCGGCATCAACCCCTTGGTCACGCTGACGCCGCCGCAACCGGTCTTCGCCTTTGCGTTGCGACCGAAGGAGCGCAAGGACGAGGTCAAGATGTCGGCGGCCATCCAGCGCCTTGCCGAGGAAGATCCCTCGCTCAGCGTGCGCCACAATCAGGATTCGGCCGAAACCGTGCTGTCGGGCCATGGCGAAATGCATCTGCGTGTCGTGCGCGAGCGGCTGGAGGGCAAGAACCAGATTCCGGTCGAAGGCCATCCGCCGGCCGTGCCTTACCGCGAGACGATCCGCAAAGCGGCGCAGCAGCGTGGCCGTCACAAGAAGCAGTCGGGCGGCCATGGCCAATTCGGCGACGTGGTGATCGAGATCAAGCCGCTGCCGCGCGGCTCCGGTTTCCAGTTCACCGACACCATCACCGGCGGCGCCGTGCCGAAAACCTATATCCAGTCGGTCGAGGCCGGCGTGCGCGATTATCTGAAATCGGGCCCGCTCGGCTTTCCAGTGGTCGACGTCGCCGTCAACCTGTCCGACGGCTCCTATCATTCCGTCGATTCGTCGGACATGGCCTTCCAGATGGCGGCAAAGCTGGCGATGAAGGAAGGCATGGCCGCCTGCTCGCCGGTACTGCTTGAACCGATCATGAAGGTGGAAATCGTCACGCCGTCCGACGCGACATCGAAAATCATCGCCCTGATCCCGCAGCGGCGCGGCCAAATCCTCGGCTATGATGCGCGGCCCGGCTGGCCGGGATGGGATGTCGTCGAGGCGACCATGCCGCAGGCCGAGATCGGCGATCTGATCATCGAGCTGCGTTCGGCCACCGCGGGCGTGGCCAGCTATCGTGCCAGCTTCGACCATATGGCCGAACTCACCGGCCGCCTGGCCGACGAGGCGTTGAACGCCAATGGCAAGGCCGCCTGACACTTGAACTTGGCGTCAGTCAGGCCGCAGAACACAAGGAAACGGCGTCCGGACATGATCCGGACGCCGTTCTCTTGCGGACCGTCTTCGTGGGAGGCGAAATGGCAGGTCCGCCGCACATGCCGCCAACGCTTGACAGCCTCAGCGGAAGAATAGTTCGGACGCGGTAGCCGCCTGAGCCCGGATCGTCCGAGTGATGCCCCCATCTCCCGCACGAACCACACCGCGTCCTATGATCTACTTAGTCGATGCTGCGCGCCTGCGACATGTTACCTGAGGTTACATGTCACTGTTACATGACAATTTCGGTCGGCTTTGCGTCAGCGCCGGCAGGGTTCGGGATACAAAAAAGCCGGATCAACGAAGATCCGGCTGAGTTTGATTGGAAGTGCCTGTTAAGGCTAACCTCCAGAGGGGAACACTCGAGGGCGCTAATGGGAGGAGAACGCGCCCAGGAGATGATCCATATATGTGCTCATCATGCCCAAGAAACAAGCATCTATTTTGCAACACTCGCATGCAAAATGACACAGGCTGTGGTCTAAGCCGTTGCTTGGCCTCGTAGGACCAGAAGAATCGCGAAATGCGGTGCGCAGCCAGTCAAGAATCACTGCGAAATAGCGAACCAGCGCCGATTTTCGGTCCAGAACGCAGAAAACAACGAATGATGGCGAATCAGGCAGCGCGCGTTTATTTTTGCGGCAGACATTATTTTTGGGGCAGACATGCATCGGCCCGAAAAATCGCGACCAAGGAAGCCCCGATGAGGACCCGTCAGGCGATCGCCGGCAGCGCGCTGTTCTTCATCGCAGCGCCCGGTGTGGTTGCGGGATTGCTGCCTTGGCTGTTGGCCGATCGCTATCGTCTGCCATGGTCGACCCTGCCCGGCCTGGTCCCGGTCGGCTGGTTACTGATTGTCGTTGCAACGGCATTGCTGTTTCATGCCTTTGGCCGTTTTGCTCTCGAGGGCCTCGGCACGCCCGCTCCGGTCGCGCCAACCGAGCGACTGGTTGTCGGCGGCATCTACCGCCATGTCCGCAACCCGATGTATGTGGCCGTGCTGGCGATCATCCTTGGCCAGGCGCTGCTGTTTTCGAGCGCGGCTCTCGTCGCCTATGCCGCTATCGCCGCCGTCGCCATGGTCTCGTTCGTGAAGTTCCATGAGGAACCGACGCTTGCCCGCCGCTATGGAGCCGAGTACGAGGCCTACCGCCATGCCGTTCCAGGCTGGCTCCCTCGCTTGACGCCATGGCGCGGCCAGTAAGGGATCGTCCGCGATGCAAGCAGGAAGCGATTTGCAGAAAGGATCCGTTCAGAACGACCAGCTTCGCGCCTTGGCGATGATGAAATCGCGGAAGACGTGCAGCTTCGCCTGGTTCTTCATCGCATCGGGATAGGCGAAATAGGTGTCGAAGGACGGCACTTCGGTTTCCGGCAGCAACTGCACCAGCCCTGAATCCTTGCTGACCACATAGTCGGGCAGCATGGCGATGCCGGCGCCACCCTGGACCGCGCGTTTTATCGACAAGATGTCGTTGATCTGCAGCGTCGGCACCCGTTGCCCGCCTTCGAAATCGCCGACCGTTTCCAGCCAGTTCAACTCCGACAGATGCGCCGGCACCGGCACGCCGAAGGTGACGATGCGATGGCTCTTCAGCTCGGCGATCGATGCCGGCTTGCCATATTTGTTGACGTAGGAAGGGGCGGCGTAGAGATGGAAATGCACCGTGAACAGGCGGCGCTGGATGAGATCGGGCTGCTGCGGCTGGCGCAGCCGGATCGCGCAGTCCGCCCGGCGCATGGTGAGGTCGAGTTCCTCGTTCGCCAGGATCAGCTGCAGGCTGATCTCGGGATAGAGCTCGATAAATTCCTGCACGCGCTCGGTCAGCCAGCCGGCACCGAGCCCCACTGTGGTCGTCACCCTGAGCACGCCGGAGGGCCGGTCCTTGGCCTCGGTCAGCCGCGACTTGATCGTCTCCAGCTTCATCAGCACGTCATGCGCCGTGCGGAACAGCATCTCACCCTGCTCGGTCAGCACCAGGCCGCGGGCATGGCGATTGAACAGCGGCACGCCGACATCATGTTCGAGCGCGCTGACCTGCCGCGAGATCGCCGATTGCGACAGATGCAGTGTCTCGGCGGCGTGGGTGAACGACCCAGCTTCCGCCGCAGCGTGAAACACGCGTAGCTTGTCCCAGTCCAACGCCATGATGCCCCCATTCTGTTTTCTGGCGTCTGAATGAAAAATCAGGCTTTTGCACGGCTTTTCTCGGCCGCTTGTTTACTCCGCAGCTTCGCGGTGAACTTCGATCCCGGCGAGGTACTTTTCCGCCTCGAGCGCGGCCATGCAGCCGAGCCCCGCCGCCGTCACCGCCTGGCGGTAGATGTCGTCGGTCACGTCGCCGGCGGCGAACACGCCCGGCACGTCGGTGCAGGTCGAATCCGGCGCCGTCCACAGATAGCCGTTCGGCTTCTGCTTCAGCTTGCCGGCGAACAATTCGACCGCCGGCGCATGGCCGATCGCCACGAACACGCCGTCGACCATCAGATGCATCTCCTGGCCGGTCACCAGATTGCGCAGCTTCAGTCCTTCCACCGACGGCGGCAGCGGCATCTTGCCGGCCTGACCGGTGATCTCGTCGACGACGGTGTCCCAGATGACGCGGACATTATCCTTCTTGAACAGCCGCTCGCTCAGGATGCGCTCGGCGCGGAAGTCGCTGCGTCGGTGGATGACCGTCACGCTCTTGGCCAGGTTGGAAAGGTAAAGCGCCTCCTCCACCGCCGAATTGCCGCCGCCGATCACCGCGACATCCTTGCCGCGATAGAAGAAGCCGTCGCAGGTGGCGCAGGCCGATACGCCGAAGCCCATAAAAGTCTGTTCGCTCGGGATGCCCAGCCATTTCGCCTGCGCACCGGTGGCGATGATCAGCGCGTCGGCGGTATAGGTGGCGCCGGAATCGCCCTTGGCACGGAACGGCCGCACATTGAGGTCGACCTCGGTGATGATGTCGTTGATGACGTCGGTGCCGACATGCTCGGCCTGTTTCAGCATTTGCTCCATCAGCCACGGACCCTGGATCGGATCGGCGAAGCCCGGATAGTTTTCGACATCGGTGGTGATCATCAACTGGCCGCCCTGTTGCAGGCCGGCGACCAGCATCGGCTTCAGCATGGCGCGGGCGGCGTAGATTGCCGCCGTATAGCCGGCGGGACCGGAGCCAATGATGAGAACGGGTGCGTGCTTGGACGTCATATCAGGGCTTTCACAACAACCGGACGCGAATGAAGCGTCCGGCACAGGGATCGATTTCCGGCCTAATCTAGGTGTTGCGGGCGACGCCAGCAAGACGACCTCGCCTTCGTCCCCGGAAAGCTTCCCCGCAAACAGACGATCCATGAACATCTTGCGCGGGCGACTGTGCCAAAATCAGCGACTGAAGGGATGGAATGGACACCAAAGTCGTTTACAAAATCACGAAAGATTCTTGCGTGAAGCGCCGAAGGTATCCATGCCGCTCAAAGCCGATCTCGATGCCATCGACTGGAAGATCCTGCGCGAGCTTCAGCACGACGGGCGCATGACCAATGTCGAATTGTCCGGCCGCGTCGGCATTTCGGCGCCGCCGTGCCTGCGTCGCGTCAGGCGCCTGGAAGAGACCGGCATCATCCGCGGCTATCGCGCCTTGCTCAATGCGCCGGCGCTCGGCCTGGACGTAGTCGCCTTTTGCCTCATCGGCCTGCATCACCAGTCCGACGCGGAACTGAAAAGCTTCGCCGAACGCACCCGCGGCTGGCCGATCGTTCGCGACGCCTGGATGGTGTCGGGCGAATCCGACTTCTTGCTGCATTGCGTGGCGAGCGACCTCGGCGCCTTCCAGACCTTCGTCATCGAGGAACTGGCCTCGGCGCCGAATGTCGACACGGTGCGGACGGCACTGACCATCCGTCGCGTCAAGGACGAGGGCCTGGTGGCCTTCCCGGGTTGAACTGGGGTGGCAGGGCAATCGCCGATCTCGGCGCCGCCCCTCATCCGCCTGCAGTCTCGACACCAATTCTGCAGCGTTGCTGATTGGCGAAACCGTTGATGACAGCATCTTTCTCCCCGTCACTATACGGGGAGAAATGCCCGGCAGGCGGATGAGGGGCAGCGCCGAGACCGGCAATTGGCCTGAAGCGACTACCCTGACCTGGACGGATTAAGGCCAAAGCGCCTCGACCGCCGCCAGCAGCACACTCAGGTCGCTATGGTCGCGCAGCGGCAGAACCGAAAATCCTCGCTCGCTGGACGCGTCGCCGTCGATCAGCCAGCCGCGCGACAGGCCGGCGCGTCGCCCCGCCTCCATGTCGGCCGGCTTGTCGCCGACGATGAGTGAACGCTGGAGATCGAGGCGGAGGCGCCCGGCGGCCTCGATCAGCATGCCCGGATTGGGCTTGCGCATCGGATGCTCGGCAATGGCAAGCGGCCCACTGCCTGCCTCGTGATACGCGCAGGCAAGCACCATGTCCACGAACGCGCCCTGATCGCGCAGCAGTTCCACAACCCGGCCGTTCACGTTGGCGAAAACACTCCAGTCAAAATACCCGCGCGCGATGCCGGACTGGTTGGTCACCACGACGACAGGGATTCCGGCCCGGTTGGCGGCAGCGATCACTGGCGCGATATCTTCGCGCAGCACGATGTCAGCCGGATCGCTGGGGTAGTCGGTGTCGACATTTATGGTGCCGTCGCGGTCGAGGAACAGCGCCGGCATACGCTCGGGAAAAATCTTATCGCCGATCCTCTCCACCCACAGACCCGGCTCCATCAGCGGGTGCGGATTCACCGCCCTGTCAGCCATCACAGAGGCGCGCTTCGACCATTTCGCACAGATGATGATAGAGACACAGATGCCCCTGCTGGATGATCGGCGTCGAGGTCGAGGGCACGTTGAGCAGGATATCGGAGAGCGGCTTGAGCTTGCCGCCGCTGTCGCCGGTCAGGCTGATCACCGTCATGTCCATCATGCGCGCCTGTTCGGCGGCGGCGAGGATGCTGGGCGAGTTGCCGCTGGTCGAGATGGCGAGCAGCACGGCGCCCGCGGCACCATGCGCCTCGACCTGGCGTGAAAACACCGTGTCGAAGCCGTAATCATTGCCCCAGGCGGTCAGCACCGCCGCATTGGCCGGCAGCGCGATGACGTTGTAGGCCTTGCGCTCCTTCAGGAAGCGGCCGACCAGTTCGCCGGCGATGTGAATGGCGTCGCTGGCCGAGCCGCCATTGCCGCAGATCAGCAGCGCCTTGCCCTGCGAAAGCGCGGCCACGACGGCGGTAACCGCCCGCTCCATCTCGCTGGTGAGGTCGCGCTCGACCATTGCGGTGATCGCGGCCGCCGAGCGGACCAGATAATCGTTCAGTTCGGACATGAAAACCTCAGTTTGTGCTGCCGGCGCGCAACTTGCCGATGGTGCCGGTGGTGCTCTTGCCGGCGACGAGATCGACCAGCACGACGCGGCCGCCCGCCTTTTGCACGATTTCGGCGCCGACCACCTGATCGATCGTATAGTCGGCGCCCTTGACCAGTATGTCGGGCTTCAGCGCCTCGATCAGCGCGAGCGGCGTGTCGTCCTCGAAGACGACGACGGCATCGACCGAGGCAAGCGCCGCCAGCACGCAGGCGCGATCATGCTCGTCGTTGACCGGGCGCCCCGGCCCTTTCAGCCGGCGCACCGAGGCATCGCTGTTGAGGCCGAGAACCAGCCGGTCGCACTGGCTGCGCGCCGCGTGCAAAAGGCTGACATGGCCGGCATGAAGGATATCGAAACAGCCATTGGTGAAGCCGACGCTCAGGCCTTCGTCCTTCCACGTCGCCACCAGCCGTGCGGCGGCGGCAGCATCAAGGATTGCATCCTTGTGGGCAATCGGTCCATGCGAGCGAAACAGCGCCCCGGTAAGCTCCTCGACCGTCAGCCGTGCGGTGCCGCGTTTTCCCACCACCACGCCAGCCGCCGCGTTGGCGATGGCCGCGGCAATGACGCGGTCGGCGCCCGCAGCCAGAGCCAACGCAAACGTAGCGATGACAGTGTCGCCGGCGCCGGAAACGTCGAACACCTCCCGCGCCTGCGTGGCAATGTGGCGGGCATCGTCCGCGTCGACGACGCTCATGCCTTTTTCGCTGCGAGTCGCGACGACGAAATCGAAGCCATGTGCCGAGATCAGCTCACGCGCCGCGGCGACGATCTCGTCATCGGCAAACACAGCGCGTCCGACCGCCTCGCCAAGTTCCTTGCGATTGGGCGTGATCGCCGTCGCCCCGGAATAGCAAGCATAGTCGCGGCCCTTGGGATCGACCAGCACCGGCTTTCCCGCCTCGCGGCAGATCGAGATCAGCTCGCCGGCGACGCCGTCGAGCAACATGCCCTTGCCGTAGTCGGACAGGATGACGATGTCGGCTTGCGCCAGCCCGGCCCGGAACAGCCGGATCAGCGTTGCCCGCTCCGCGTCGCCCAGCGGCTTGATTTCCTCTTCGTCGAAGCGCAGCACCTGCTGGTTGAGCGCGCTGAAACGGCTTTTCGACGAGGTCATCCGGTTGGCGTCCTGCGCCAGACCGCCAGTGTCGACGCCAAGCCCGGTGAGCATGCGCATGAGATTGTCGCCGGCCGGATCGGCGCCGATCACCGAAACCGGTATCGCGGCGGCGCCGAGCGAGACGATGTTGGCGACGACATTGCCGGCGCCACCCATCGCCGAGGTTTCGCCACGCCCGCGCAGCACCGGAATGGGCGCTTCAGGCGAAATCCGCTCGATGACGCCGTTGACGAAACGGTCGAGGATGAAGTCGCCGACCACCAGCACGGTGACGCTGCCGAACCGCGAGATGGCGCGGTGGAGCGGTTCGGGAGAAGGCAGGTATTGCTCGCTCATGTCATCTTTCGACGTGCAATGAGAGCCGGTCCCGATGCTGTGAAACCGCTGGACTGGCAGGGCTGGTCGTTCATGGCGAAGCCGATATACCGCAATTCGGCTCAGCGCAACGGCAGGCTCCGAACCGACCACAGCCAACGCCGGTTGGCGGATCAACTTTTCTGCAAAGCGACATGAACACCCAATCCGACGAGCACCGCGCCGCCCGCACGCCGCATCAGGCGTTGCGCGTGGCTCGAGCGCCGCAGCCTGGTGATCAGCGCACCCGCCAGCACCACGCACATGACATCCGCCGAGGAGAACATCAGATTGACGATCGTCCCGAGGACAAGGAATTGCAGCCAGATGGGAAACGTCGCCGATGCGTCGATGAATTGCGGCAGGAACGCCATGGAGAAGATTGCCGTCTTGGGATTGAGCACCTCGACGGTGATACTCTCGAAAAAGGCGCGGCGGGCGGATTTCGGCTCAATACCTGAGATAACAGCATCGTCTTGCGCCCTGGCGCGGAACAGCGACACACCCAGCCAGATCAGATAGAGCGCGCCGGCCAGCTTGACCGCCATGTAGAGCGTCGGCACGGCATGGAAAAGCACGGACAGTCCCGCAGCGGCAGCGACGACGTGCACATAGCCGCCAAGATGGATACCCAACGCCGCCGTCAGGCCGGACCAGCGGCCGCGCGCCATGGCTTGCGCAGCAGCGTAAAGCATCGCCGGACCGGGGATGTAGGCAAAGATCGCCGTGGTGGCGAAAAAGGCGATAAGCAGTTCGGTCGATGGCATTGCCTTGCTCCTGTCGTGCTTCGCCGGTGAATCGCCGACCGAAGCGAAAGCTGTGCGGCGGCACTGAGGTCTGCAGCCAACCGCCGGATTGCGACCTGCTTTATCGACAGCCCCGCAAGCCTCCCCTATAAGGGCCGGAATCGGCACAAGACACCAGAGGCTTTCATGATCATCGTCACGGGCGGCGCCGGCATGATCGGCTCAAACATCGTCGCCGCGCTCAATGCCGAAGGGATCAGCGACATTCTCGTCGTCGACGACCTGACCGACGGCCACAAGATCGCCAATCTCGCCGACCTGCAGATCGCCGATTATCTCGACAAGGACGATTTCCTGCCGCGGATGGAGGCCGGCGACCTCGGCCGCATCGAGGCCGTCTTCCACCAGGGCGCCTGCTCGACCACCACCGAGTGGAACGGCAAGTTCATGATGGAGGTGAACTACGCCTATTCGAAGCGGCTGCTGCATGCCTGCCTGGCGCTGCGGCTGCCTTTCCTCTATGCCTCCTCGGCTTCCGTCTATGGCGGCGGCGCCGAGTTTCGCGAGAAGCCGGACTGCGAGCGCCCGCTCAATGTCTATGCCTATTCAAAGAAGCTGTTCGACGACTATGTCCGCCGCACCGTCTTCGATACCGACCATTCGCCGGTGGCCGGCCTGCGCTACTTCAACGTCTATGGGCCGCGCGAGGCGCACAAGGGCGCCATGGCCTCGGTCGCCTACCATCTGTTCAACCAGGTCGAGCAAGGCTACAACCCAAAGCTGTTCGGCGCCTATGACGGTTTTGGGCCTGGCGAGCAGAGCCGCGACTTCATCCATGTCGGCGACGTTGCCGATGTCAATCTGTGGTTGTGGAAACGCGGCTCGAGCGGCATTTTCAACTGCGGCACCGGCCGAGCCCAGCCGTTCCGCGCCATTGCCGAAACGGTGATCGGCACGCTCGGCAAAGGCGAGATCGAGTTCATCGACTTCCCAGACCATCTCAAGGGCAGCTACCAGAGTTTTACGCAAGCTGATATGTCCCGGTTGCGCGCCGCCGGCTACAATGGTCAGTTTCGCACAGTGGAAACCGGCGTCAGAGACTATGTCGAATGGCTGAAAGCCCAACGATCCTCGTGATCGGCCCACGCTGGGTGGGCGACATGGTGATGGCGCAGTGCCTGTTCTCGGCGCTGAGAGAGCTTCACCCGAACGCGGCGATCGACGTGCTGGCGCCGGCTTGGGCGGCGCCGCTGGTCAAACGGATGCCCGAAATACGCCGGCAGGTCGATCTGCCGCTGAAATCCGGAGCGCTGGAATTCCGCATGCGAAGGCGCTTCGGCCGCCTGCTGCGGGGCCACTACGACATCGCCTATGTCATGCCTGGAAGCTGGAAGTCGGCGCTGGTCCCGTTCTTTGCCCGCGTTCCGCGCCGTGTCGGCTACCTCAAGGAAATGCGCTACGGGCTGCTGACCGATATCGTAGCCTTGCCCGACGATGTGAAACGGCGCACGGCGCAGGCCTATTTCGGCCTCGCGCAAGGCGGCACGTTCCATGCTCCCAAGCTCGCCGTCGACGCTAAAAACCAGGCGGCATTGCTGGGCCGCTTCGGGCTGGAGGCGAAAAAATTCGTCGCGCTGATGCCCGGCGCCGAGTTCGGGCCGGCCAAACGCTGGCCGAGCGAACGCTATGCCGGCCTTGCCCGCGACATGATGGAAAAAGGTTTTGCGGTCGCGCTGTTCGGGTCGAAGAACGACGCCGACGTAACGGCGGAAATCGCCACGCTTGCCCCAGGCGCTGTCGACCTCGCCGGCCAGACGCGGCTCGAGGACGCCATCGACCTGATCGCCGCGGCCAGGCTTGCGGTGTCGAACGACAGTGGACTGATGCATGTCGCCGCCGCGGTCGGCACGCCGATCGTAGCCGTCTACGGATCGACCTCGCCGCACAATACGCCGCCGCTCGCCGAGCAGCGCGAACTGGTCTGGCTCGGCCTGTCCTGTTCGCCCTGCCACCGGAAAATCTGCCCGCTCGGCCACCTCAACTGCCTGAACACGCTTGAGGTGGCACAGGTCGCGGCAGCGGTGGAACGGCTATTGGAAATGCCGGCCGCCGCATGAGGGTGCTGATCGTCAAGACATCTTCGATGGGTGACGTCATCCACAGCTTTCCGGCCGTCGAGGATGCGCGCCGCAAGCGGCCGGGCGTGTCGTTCGACTGGTGTGTGGAAGAGGCTTTTGCCGGCATCGTGGCGTTGCATCCGGCGATCGCAACCATCCACACCGTGGCAATCCGGCGCTGGCGCACAAGCCCGCTCGGCCGCGGCACATGGCGCGAGGCAGCGGGGTTGCGCCGCGCCTTGCGGGATTGCCGCTACGATCTCGTCATCGATGGGCAAGGATTGCTGAAGTCGGCCGTGGTGGCGAAACAGGCCGCGGCGCCGATCGCCGGCTTCGACCGGTCGAGCGCTCGCGAGCCTTCGGCGACCGTGTTCTACGACCGCCGCTATGCTGTGCCGCGCGATCTGCACGCCATCGAACGCACAAGGCGGCTGTTCGGGCTGGCGCTCGGCTATGAACCGGATTTTTCCGGGCTCGAGTCCGGCATCGTGCCGCCAGCCGTCGAGGCGACTTTTGTCGGCGGAAACACCGCCTTCCTGCTGCACGGCACCAGCCGCGAGGACAAGAAATGGCCGGTCGGCAACTGGATAGAGACGGCCCGGCTTCTCGTGGAAAGAGGAATGACGCCGGTCACCACCTGGTCGAACGACAGGGAAAAGGCGGTTGCCGAGGCGATTGCCCAGGCTGTTCCACAGACAGTGCTGGTGCCGAAATCACCGCTTGCCGAGATCGCCGCGATCATCGGCCGGTCGGTGCTGGTCATCGGCGCCGATACCGGCCTTACCCACCTCGCCAGTGCCTTCGGCCTGCCGACCGTCGCGGTGTTTGTGGCGACAGAACCCGGCCTGACCGGCCCGCGCGGGCCGTTCTCGTCAACGCTGCTGGCCGCGCCCGGCGCTCGTGTCGCGCCTGAGGAGGTGGTTGCGGAAGCAGAGAGGCTGCTTGAGCGCCAAGCGCTTAGTCAGGCAGCCGGAAGACATTGATTTATTGAATCAATCCAAATGGAAAGGTCGGCGCCGCCCTCTTCCCTTCTCCCCTTGTGGGAGAAGGTGGATTGGCGCGCAGCGCCAAGACGGTTGAGGGGTGCTAGCCGGAGTGCTGTTGGTGCCAAGCTGGAACACCCCTCATCCGACCTCGCTTCGCGAGGCCACCTTCTCCCACAAGGGGAGAAGGCAGAGCAGCGCCAATTCTTAAATGAACTGCACCTGGACGATCTCATAGCCCCGCGCGCCGCCTGGCGCGTTGACCTCGATGGCATCGCCGACTTCCTTGCCGATCAGCGCCCGCGCGATCGGTGAGGAGATCGAGATGCGGCCTGACTTTACATCCGCCTCCTGGTCGCCGACGATCTGGTAGGTCTTCTTCTCTTCCGTGTCCTCGTCGACCAGCACCACGGTCGCGCCGAATTTGACCTTTTCGCCGCTGAGCTTGGTGATGTCGATCACCTCGGCGCGGGCGATAAAATCCTCGAGCTCGTTGACGCGGCCCTCATTGAGACTCTGCGCCTCTTTCGCCGCGTGGTATTCCGCGTTTTCAGAGAGATCGCCGTGCGAGCGCGCTTCGGAGATTGCTTCGATGATGCGCGGCCGCTCTTCCTGCTGGCGCCAGCGCAGTTCTTCCTTCAATGACGCGAACCCCTCGCCTGTCATCGGGACCTTGTTCATAATGCCTGACCTTTCCTGCCGCCGCCCCCGCATTCCGGGAGCGACCTTGTCGATGGGTACAAAAAGAAAACGGTCCGGCAGCCTCGGGCTAACGGAACCGTGTCACCGCAATTTCCTCCACTATAGCAATCTTCGTGGGTTTTTCACGCCAAAAAATCGGTTTTGAAAAATTCGCCCGCCATTTGCGGAAATCCCGTCATGGCAGCCCGGCTGGCCGGGCGTGCCGCAATAAAACCGGCTGCGATTGCTCACAGCCGGTGGTGAGGCGGTGTTCGGGCTTTCTATTCAGCTCTTCATGAAACGGTCTATCTGCTCGGACAGCATGCCGTATTCACGAGATCCCTTGCCGATGCGTTTCTCGATCTCGCGGAGCTGTTCCCGGGCGCCGGCGAGATCGCCGATCTGCAGGTGCGCCTCGCCGAGATATTCGCGTACCAGCGTGTAATCAGGATCGATGCGCAGCGCTTCCTCATAATAGCCGAGACCGACGGTGACGCGCCCAGAATGGCGGTGCGAGTAGCCGAGATAATTGAGGATGCGAGGATCTTTCTTGTCCGCAGCCAGGCTGAGCACGGCAATCGCCTCGTCATAACGTCCTGCCATCGCCAGCGCGCGGCCGGCTTCATAGATGTTGTCGTCGTCCAGCATGCCGTGCTTGGGCGCGACGCACTTCTTCAGCTTCTTGTCCCAGACCTTGCCTTTCTTGCACTGTGTCGTCTGGCTGCCACCGCCACCGCCTCCACCTGCGCCGCCTCCGCCACCCTCGCCCGCCGAAAACACCGGAACCGCAAACAGCGGCAGGGCGGCAACCGCCAGAACCTGGATCAGCAATCGTCTGCGCATCGAACCCTCCCTGAAGCATGACAATGCAAGACTAACGCCGGGCAAAAGCGGTTTCATCCCGGAAAAAAGTCACGGCCAGTGAAAGCCTTTTCAACGATCAGCGCCAGTCGGAAAATGGAAGCGCCGAACAAAACGTGACGAGCGCCGCAAATCCGCTATCATCCAGCAAACGCCAACGGAGTATGCGGAGACGGCCAGTGCAGCGGCGCCTTGAAAAAGAATGGGAGCTTTCGATCGGTCCCGACACGGTGCGCCTGTTCATCCTCAAGGCGAAGGCGTTGAGCGCCGCCGTCAACGAAGACTATGCCGATGGCGCCGAGCACGAGGTAGAACTCGATAGCGAGGCGCATGACAACCATCATCATGACGGTCTCGTCGAGGAACGTTCCGAGGACCTCACCGAAGAAGAATTGCGCGAACTGATCAACGACCTCAATGTCGACGAGGCGGCCGAACTCGTCGCCCTCGCCTGGGTTGGCCGCGGCGACTATGACGCCTCGGAATGGGCGGACGCGCTGACGGCCGCGCGCGAGCGCGCCAACAAGCGCACGGCTAAATATCTGCTCGGCATGCCGCTGCTGGCCGACTGGCTTGAGGAAGGGCTGGAAGCGATCGGTGCGTAACAACGCGGTCACCGTTTGTGATCGGCCAAAACTGTCGTTCAGGCAACTTCCGCATTCGCACGCCGTTAAGGGCGAATGGCGGCGCTGACCCCTCCCACATCGATCAGATCGGCCGGATTGATCAGATTGGCGCTGCCTTTGGCGGCGGCGATGCTGTCGGCAGGAGCGGCCCTGGCCCAAGCTCCGGAACTGCCTGAAAAGATGCCCGTCCCGGAGCTCAATCAGTCGCAATCAGCGCAAGAAGCCGGGCCTGCCGACGTGCCGATCCCCGAGCCGCGCCCTGCGGATGCGCCAGAGCCTGATCAACCGGCGACCGACACGCTGAACCAGCAGAGGTCGGACCGGCATCAGGAAGCCCAGCCGCAGCCTCCGGCAGTCGCTCCGACGCCGACCGAAAAGCCCGCCAAGGCTAAACCATCGGCCGCCGCGCCAAAACCACCGGAGAAGCCGGCGCAGGCGCCGGAGAAAAAAATCCCTCCCGACCCGCGCTCGACCGCTGTGCCGCAGGAGAAAATGCCGGACGAGGAACTGGCCTGCCGCCGGCGGCTGAAGTCGATGGGCGTCGACTTCGAGGAACGCAAAGCCGAGCACGATGCGGCGGTCGGCTGCTCTATCCCCTATCCGATCGCACTGAAGACGCTGGGCAAGTCATTGGATATCAACCCCGAATCCGAGTTGAATTGCCAGATGGCCGAGGCCGCCGCGCGCTTCGCCGCCGATATCGTCCAGCCGGCGGCCAAGGCCGAGCTCGGCGCCGAACTCAAGTCGGTCGGCCAGGCATCCGCCTTCGTCTGCCGCCACCGCAATGGCGGCGGGAAATTGTCGGAGCACGCCTTCGGCAACGCGCTCGACATCGCCAGCTTCACGCTTTCGGACGGCAGGAGGATCGACATCCGCCCGGCGCCGCCGGAAAAGGACGCGAAATTCCTGAACGCAATACGCAAGGCAGCCTGCGGACCGTTCAAGACCGTGCTTGGCCCGGGCAGCGATGCCGATCATTCGCTGCATCTCCATCTCGATCTTGCACCGCGCCGCAACGGCGGCACCTTCTGCCAGTGATATGGTTGCGGACCGACGCGCCGCAATTTGGCCGCAGCCGTAAACGCAGCCGCTGATTTTTCCTTTACTGTTGGCGGGTAAGCTCCGTTTCATCTGATCATGACCCCGAAAAGTGGGATCCGGTTTTCGGAGAAAGATCATGATCAAACGATGACATGGAGCCTGATCGGCTCGGGGACCGGGAACCTGCCAATGGCCGGGATATTTCGCGCCGCGTCTGTCGCCGTCCGGCAAGTGAGACGCGCGCGCATGATTGCCGGCGGGCTTGCCATCGCAGCGATCTCGGCCTGCACCACCGGCAGCGTGCTCTCGCTGGAACCGGCCGTCGATGTCGGCAGCCAGACATCAGCTGTCCCAGAGTACGCTGGAATGCAGCGCCTCGTCCCATCCAACCCTTACATGACCGCCGCCTATCCGCGCATGGACGAGCCGATGGCGCCGACCGAACAGATGCCGGCCAGCGAGGTCGAGTGCCGCAAGGATTTGAAGCGCCTGGGCGTCGTCTACACCGACCTTGCGCCGATCCGCGAAGGCCAGTGCGGCATCGACTATCCGGTCAAGATCTCGGCCATCGGCCGCATCGCGATGAAGCCGGCCGCGACGCTGACCTGCGACATGGCCGCCACCTTCGCCGGCTGGGCCAGGAATGAACTGGTCCCGTCCGCCCGCTGGCGTTATTTCTCCGGCGTCAGGACCATTCGCCAAGGCTCGAGCTATTCCTGCCGCAGGATCGCCGGCGAAGGCACGCTGTCGGAGCACGGCAAGGGCAACGCGCTCGATGTCATGAGCATCGAGCTTAGCAATGGCAAGGAGATCGACGTGCGCAAGCCCGGCCTGTTCGCCTTCCGCACCCGCGGCTTCCTCAATACTGTGCGCGCCGACGGCTGCCAGTATTTCACCACCGTGCTCGGTCCCGGCTACAATTACGACCACCGCAACCATTTCCATTTCGACATCAAGAACCGCAAGAACGGCTACCGCGCCTGCCGCTGAGCCCGAGCGCGTGCCCACTGCCCAAGGTCTGCGCCGCCGCGTAGAATGACGCCACATAAGGTGAGGTCATATCACCACGGTGGTGTCGCATGAGCCGACGAAGCCTTCGACGACGCGCAACGATCTGGCTGGTGGCGTTCTGTGCCGGCTATCTCGTGCTCGCCTATTTCGCCGCGCCGGAATTCTGGACCCTGCGCGACCGCAATTTCCGCGCGCAGCGCTTCGAGATGGTGACGCACACGCCGCAAGGCATAGCGGGCGATCCGATCAATGTCGGCCTCGTCGGCACCAAAAAAGAGCTGGTCCACGCCTTCGCCGTCGCCGGATGGGACACGGCCGACGCCCTCACGTTGGAGACCGCGGTCGAGATCGGCGAAAGTGTGCTGTTCGATCGGCCCTATCCCGACGCGCCGGTCAGCCGGCTGCTGTTCGAAGGCCGTGCACAGGATCTGGCCTTCGAGAAGCCGGTCGGCGACAGTGCCGACCGGCGCCATCACGTCCGCTTCTGGCAAACCGATGCGACTGGAGACGATGGCCGGCCGCTCTGGCTGGGTGCGGCAAGCTACGATCGCGGCGTCGGGCTCAGCCACGACACCGGCCAGATCACCCACCATATCGGTCCCGACATCGACGCCGAGCGCGACTTCCTGATCCGCGACCTGTCTGCCGCTGGCATGCTGATCTCGACCAGCGAGATATCGGGCATCGGTGCGACAAAGACCGGGCGCAATGGCGGCGGCGATCCCTATTTCACCGATGGCAAGGCGGTGGTTGGCCTGCTGCGGCAGCTGCCGTAGGCACAAGACGAAGAGACGGTCCTGTCGGACTGTCTCCTCGAAGACGTCGTCATGCACGCCATCTGGCCGGTGACGCGCAGCCTGACGCCAAAAGTCCGTGTCGTCGTCGACGCGCTGATCGAGCATTTTTCGTCGCCGCCATGGGATGCCGCATGAGATGGTTGCGCCCGCCGGCATGAAAAATGACGCCCGTCTATTTTCGAAGACCGCGCCGCAATGCTATTGACCTCGCATGCTCTATGCTGAAATCGCCATCGTGGTCGTCCTCATCTGCGTGAACGGCCTTCTGGCAATGTCCGAACTTGCCATTGTCTCGTCACGGCCGGCCCGTCTCAAGGCGATGATCGACCGCGGCGTCAAGGGCGCCGGCCGCGCCTTGGCGCTCGGCGCCAATCCAGGCAAATTCCTGTCGTCGGTGCAGATCGGCATCACCCTGGTCGGCGTTCTGTCCGGCGCCTTTTCCGGCGCCACGCTCGGCGAGCGGCTGTCCGTGTTCCTGGCATCGACCGGCCTCCGCGAAAGCCTTGCCGACCCGATCGGCGTCGGCATCGTCGTCGCCCTCATCACCTATTTCTCGCTGATCATCGGCGAACTGGTGCCCAAGCAGATCGCGCTGCGCGATCCCGAACGCGTCGCCGCCAGGGTTGCTCCGGCGATGACCATCCTCGCCACCGTCTCGGCGCCGCTGGTTTTTCTGCTCGACATTTCCGGCCGCGCCATGCTGTGGCTGCTTGGCCAGCGCGGTGAAAGCGAGGAGAAGGTCACCGACGAGGAGATCAAGATGCTGGTCGCCGAGGCCGAGCATCACGGCACCATCGAATCCGACGAGCGGCGCATGATCGCCGGCGTCATGCGGCTCGGCGACCGCGCCGTCCGCGCGGTGATGACGCCGCGCACCGAGGTCGACTGGATCAACCTGCAGTCCGATGACGCGGCAATCCGGAAGCTCCTGATGGAGACCCAGCATTCGCGCCTGCCGGCCGGCGATGGCAGCGTCGACGCCATGATCGGCGTCGTCCAGACCCGCGACGTGCTAGCCGCGATGCTCGGCGGTCGCGCGCTCGACCCGCGCCGGCATGTGCGCACCGCTCCCATCGTCCATGACCAGGCCGACGCGCTGGATGTCCTTTCGACACTCAAGGAATCCAACGTGCCGATGGCGCTGGTCCATGACGAATACGGCCATTTCGAAGGCATCGTCACCCCGGCCGACATACTGGAAGCCATCACCGGCGTCTTCCGGGCGGACCTCGACGCCGGCGACGAGGAAAACGCCGTCAAGCGTGACGACGGCTCATGGTTGCTCGCCGGCTACATGCAGGCCGACGAGATGGCCGACGTTCTCGGCATCGACCTGCCCGAGAACCGCGACTACGAGACTGTCGCCGGTTACGTGCTGGCGCATCTGCACCATCTGCCGACGACCGGCGAATGCGTCGATGCGCAGGGCTGGCGCTTCGAGGTCGTCGACCTCGACGGCCGCCGCATCGACAAGCTCATCGCCACCCGCCTGCCCGGCGGCCATCGCGAAATCGTGCGGTAGCAGTCAACGCGATGGGTAGGCAAGCCGGTCCTGGATCGCGGAAGGACATGGTGGATTCTGATCGGATCGACAAGCTGATCGCAGCGGTGCCGCCCGCCTTGGCGCTTCGCGCCGGGCTGGACCTTGGCATCTTCACCCGGCTCGGTAGCAGCGCGGTGACTGCCGACAGCCTTGGAGCCGAGCTCAAGGTCGAGCCCGATCGTCTGTCGCGGCTCCTCTACGCGCTCGCCAGCATCGGTCTCCTCGAAGTCAAGCATGGTCGATTTCGCAACGGCGCCGAAGCGGCGGCCTTCCTCGACGCGTCCAAGCCGACCTATCGCGGCGGCGATCATGCGCTCCTGCGCGAGCTCTGGGGAGCCGACCTGCTGACCGCAGAGTCGCTGCGACAGAACCGGCCGGCTGCGCTGCACGACTTTTCCGAAGCCGGGCCCGAGGCAGCGGCGGCCTTCAGCCGCATGCTCGCACCGGGCGGGGTAATTTTCGGCCGCCATCTGGCCCGGGAGATGGACCTCTCGGCGATCGGCTCGGTCATCGACATCGGCGGCGGCCCCGGGACCATTCTCGTCGGACTTCGCGAGCGGCGGCCGCAGATTGCGGCGACGCTGATGGAACTCCCAACGGTCGCAGCGGTCGCGAAAGATATCCTGTCAGAATACGGTGCCGACGACGTGGTTGTCGAAGAGGGTGACATAACTGTCGCGCCGTCGATCGGTCGGCACGATTTGGCGATCCTGAAGGCCGTCGTCCAGGTCCTGCCGCCCGACCAGGCGCGCAGTTCGATCCTGAACGCGGCGCGTTGCCTCACACCCGGCGGCGAGATCGCAATTGCGGGGTGGGGTGTCGTCGATGACGACCGCCTCGGCCCGCCTGAGGGTGTGTTTCTGAATCTCACCTTCCTGAACCTCTATCGCCACGGCGAATCGTACACTGAAGGTCAGTATCGCGCGTGGATGACCGAGGCTGGATTCCGGGATATCGCCAGGTCGCGCCTGACGGACGGCTCCACCTTGTTTCGTGCGCGCCTCACGGGCTAATCGTGGCTGAATGGCCAAGCGCAATCCTGACGCTTCCGGAAGCAGCTGGCGACGGCCCGGGGCATCTGCCAGCAATAGCCGGGCGCTTTAGGGAAGCCCGGGAATGCTGCCGCGGGATAAGGTCATGGCGGACCGGCCGCGAGCGCAGTACAGCGCGCTTCATATCGGCGCGCGCGGTTGCTCAAGGTCGCAGCGTCCGCTCAATAAAGTCGGTCATCAACGCGGCTGCCGCCTCGGCGTGGGTCTCGAGCAGGAAGTGGCCGCCGTCGAAGATGTGCACTTCCATACGTGGAAGGTCTTGCATCCACGACAGTGTTTCGGCGATGTCGAAGAACGGGTCGTGGCGGCCCCACAGCATGAGCGCCGGCGGCTGCCGCGTTTCGATAGTCGGCGATGAGACTGAAGCGAGCGGCATGGTTGGCGTAGTCGGCGAGGAGCGCGCGTTGTGTTTCCATGCCGCCAGGCTGATTCATCACCCTCCAGTCCTCGATCCAGGGTTCGCCTTTGATCCGGGCAGCGACATCCTCCGGCAAGCCGCCCAAATATTGCTCGCGGGTGCCTTCCAAGGTCAAAAACGCGGTAGCCTCCCTTTCGTTCTCTTCCGTCGGGTTTGACCAGAATTCGAACGTGGCTTGCCATTGCGGTCCGAACCCTGTGCGGTGTGCGTTGGCGCTCTGAATGATGAGGCCGCAGACGAGGTCGGGGGATTGCCTAGCGACCCGGAGACCAACAGGCGCGCCCCAATCATGCAGGTAGATGAAGCGCCGATCGATCGCGAGATGAGTTAGGAGCTCCTGGATTGCGCCGCTGAACGCTTCGAACGAGGGCGCGGGCAACGGCGCCGATTGGCCGTAGCCAGGCAAGTCGGGGGCGATGACGAAGGCGACGCGCGCAAGGCCGGGAATGATGCCCTGGAAGGTGCGCGACGAGCTCGGGAATCCGTGCAGGAGCAGCAGCGCGGGATTGGACGCATCTCCCGCGGTGATGAAGGAAAGCTCGGTCCCGCCGGACAGGCGCAGCCGCTGTTGCGTGGGGGATGTCATGCCTGCACTCCTCGCACTGCTCCGGGATGGGCTCGATCAGGGTGCATCTCCTGTGTTCGCTTGATGAACTCGATCATCAGGGAGAGTGCTGGTTCGGCGTGCGTCTCAAGCAGGAAGTGCCCGCCGTCGAAAACATGCGCTTCCATACGCGGCAGATCCTGCATCCAGGACAGCGTTTCGGCGATATCGAAATAGGGGTCGTGACGGCCCCAAAGCATGAGCGCCGGCGGTTGCCATCTCTTCAGATAGGCGGCGATCGTATCGAAACGCCCGGCATGGCTTTTGTAGTCGCCGATAAGCGCGCGGTGGGTCTCCATGCGGCCGGGAAGATTCATCACCTTCCAGTCATCGACCCAGGGGTCGCCCCTGATCGTGGCGGCGACATCCTCTGGCAGGCCGCCGGTATATTGCTCGCGCGTGAACTCAAAGGTCAGGTCGGGGGTCGCGGCCGCTTCGTTCTCCTTTGTCGGTTCTGACCAGAATTTCAACACGGCGTCCCAGACGGGACCGAAGCCGGTTCGATGCGCGTTTGCGTTCTGGATGATGAGACCCGAAACCAGCTCGGGCGCTTGCGTGGCGATCTGCAGACCCACGGCGGCGCCCCAGTCATGAATATGGATGAAGCGGCGCCCGATCGCGAGGTGGGTCAGCAATTCGGAAATCGCCTCGCTGATCGCGGCGAAGGATGGTGTCGGCGGGACGTCGGACCGGCCATGGCCCGGGAGGTCGGGCGCGATCACATAGGCTGCGCCCGCCAGTCCGGGAATCACATCGCGGAATGCATTTGCGGAGCTGGGAAACCCATGCAGGAGGAGCAAAGCCGGGTTGGATGGATCGCCCGCAGTGACGTAGGCAAGCTCGGTTCCACCGGAGAGACGCATTTGGCGTGGGGCAGGCAGTCTCATGTCAGGATTCCCTTTTTGCCGTCCGGAATGGGGTTAAGTTCAAACCAGTGGCGCGGTTCCGGATGCCGGCCGAAAACGTTCCCCAAGGAGTGGCTGGAAGCCCGTGATCCGTTTCGGCCGTCGCTACTCGGCTGAGGATCAGCGGCCGGCTGGCGTTGCGACAACGCGCTCTATCGCCGTCGTCAGGAAGGTCGTGCCACGCCGGTGCTCGCTGCTGTCCTGGCGCGTCAACAGGCCGTTGGCGATTCCCTCATACATACCGAGCAGCGCATCTGCCACCTCGCCCGGCACGCCTTCCTCGGCAAGCAGCGCGGCACGCTCCTCCGGCGCAACAAGCACAGCCGTTACCGGCCGGCCGAGAACGTCCGCGAAGGCCGATGCCACGTCGCCGGCGCTCCAGTCTTCCGGTCCGCCCAGCTCCACGATCCGCTTGCCGGTCCATTCCTCGCACAGCACGGTCGCTGCCGCGCGCCCGACATCGATCGTGCTCACCATCGGGATTTTCTGGGAAGGCTCGATAAAGGTCGGCAGTATGCTTTGCGACAGGACCGATTGCGCCACGTCGCTCCAGGTTTCGACAAAATACCCCGACCGCAGGAAGGCGGTGGCCGGCGCCGCGCCGTCGAGCAGCGCCTCGAAGCGGTTGAGGGTGGCGATGACGCCGGTGCCGGAGGCATGCTGCGCTCCGATGGACGACAGGACGACGGCCTTTGGCAGACCTGCACGCCGTGCCGCATCGGCAAGCGCGGCGCCGATTTCTTCCGTGCGCTGATAGGGATCACCGCTCACCGGCGGCGGGTTGAGCAGGAACGCGGCCCGCGCGCCGGTCAGCGCATCGGCCATGGCGCCGGCATCCTCCATGCTTGCGACGGCCACCTCGGCGCCGAGGGCCGTCCATTTTTCGCCCTGTTCCTTGCGACGCAGGACGACGCGCACGGCTTCGCCGCCTGCGATCAGGGCGCGCGCGACCTCGCCGCCGGCCCGTCCGTTTGCTCCAAGCACGACATACATCACTTCTTCTCCTTCTGCTCGCCTGACCTTCATCCGGCCTGACCTTCATCTCGATTGACGGGGGAACGATAGGCGCAGGCTTTCAATGCGTCCAATGCATGGTGTATATAGTTACCATGCACGAAGTGGATTTACGCCGGATCGATCTGAACCTGCTGGTGGCGCTCGAAGCGCTGCTGGACGAGAAGAACGTCACCCGTGCCGCAAGCCGGCTCGGCATGAGCCAGCCCGCCGCGAGCCGAGCGCTCGGCCGATTGCGCGCGCTGTTTTCGGATGCGCTGCTGGTCGATGGACCGGACGGCTATGTCCTCAGCGCCCGTGCGGAAGAGGTGCGCCCGGTGCTGCGCGGCATCTTGGCGGGTGTGCGAGAGATGGTCGAGGCCAACGCGTTCGATCCCGCCACCGCCACCGGCCGGATCCAGCTGCTGATGCCCGATCTCCAGGCCGCCGTGCTGGCGCCGCATCTGCTCGCCCGCCTTGGACGCGAGGCGCCGTCCCTCGATCTCGATATCGTCGCGCCGGGCACGGACGCGGTCGAAGCGCTGGAGCAGGGTAGCGCGGATGCGATGGTGGCGCTGGTCGACGAAGCCCCGGCCGGCATCCGTCGGCGCGGTCTCTATGACGAGAAGCTCGTGACACTGATGCGCGCCGAGCATCCAGCGCTCGCCCGAAAGCTGACGCTCGAGCGTTTCCTGGCGCTTGAGCATATCGTGGTGAGCGTCACCGGCGTCGGGCCCGCGCCTGTCGACGAGGTGCTTGCCCGCATCGGGCGAACGCGGCGGGTGAAGCTGCGCGTGCCGAACTTCTTCGCGGCGGTCGAGATCGCCGCTCGCTCCGACCTGATCATGACCCTGCCTTCGAGCCTGGCGCGAGCGGCCGCCAACATGAAGCGCTTCGTATCGTTGCCGCCGCCCCTCGATCTTGGCAGCTTCACGATGAGCCTCGTCTGGCACGCGCGCCAGCAGGACGCGCCCAGGCACATATGGTTGAGACGTGCCATTGTCGCTGCGGCGGCGGATATGTCGTCGGCGATCGACGTTGGAATCTGAGGCCGAAGCGGCTCACAACGCCTCGAGCCGACCCGCATTCGATTGCAGCTGACATGACGGCCATCGGAGGGTCAGCAAATCACACCAAGGGCAGGAAGATGTCGGTGATGGCCTCGTGCTCGGCAACCATCGGAACAATACTCATCCGCTGACAGTAGAGGGGAAAATCCCGAAGTGCCTCACCGCTTGCCGGCAACCAGTCGCGATACAGGAATTCGATCGCCGGCTCGACATTTTCTGCTCCGATTGCGCGAAGCACGGCACATCGTCCGGCCGGAAGAACACCGGCTTCCACACCCTGCTCGTTCAGCTCGATTTTCCGATCGGTCGCTGCACAGATGTCGAGGCGGAATTCGTCCGGCGGCGTTATGTCGGAATCCGAATGAAACACATTGTAGGTCGCACTGGACGCGGCGCTCAAACCGACAGCCCTTCGCCAGGCGATGAATTTCTGGATAGTCTCGGCGACCAGGGCCGGATTGCCTCGGTGCTGCAGGACGGCGACGGGTGTTTTCGGCACCTCCACGATGTTGACGTCAGCCAAAGAATACGCCGTTTTCATGAGCTTGCTCCTCGCGTTGGTCAATGGCCACAGGCCGGCAAACCACACCTCCCACTCGGGCGTGTCCCGAAATGCGGAAGGCAATTGCCCAAAGCTTTTCCGAAACGCGCGGGCGAAGGCGTCGGGCGCATCGTAACCGACGTCGAGCGCGGTTTCGGTCACGCTCGCCTCGTCATTGAAGGCAAGCACCTGTCCCGCCCGTTTCATGCGAACGAGTTGGACGTAGCGATGCACTGATATGCCGAAATATCCCCCGAATTGGCGGTGGAAATGATACTTGGACAAGGCCGCAACGGCACTAAGCGTGTCCAGGCCAAGATCGTCCTCCAGATGCCGGTCGATGTAGTTCAACACCCGTTTCATACGCGTGTGGTAGGGATCTTGCCGCGTCGTCATCATGCTCTCCTGTGGTGAGAGCAATCTGCCAGCTTGCGAGACAGCGCGCTCGACTGTTCTTGCTGAACAAGGCGCCGTTCGCTTCGATGCGGAGCCGTTGGCGGTGGAGCACTGCTAACCGGGTTCAGACCGGCAGTCGGAACTGTTTGCGCAAGCTCTTGTCGAACATCTCTGCGGGGGCAAAGCGGCGCAGAATGCTGACCTGGCGCGCTGCCTTGCCGGCGGTATAGCGACGCCGCGGGCGGGCATCGGTCGCCGCCTTGACCACCACCGCCGCCACCACTTCCGGCGGATCGGCTTTGGGCATCACATCGCCCAGCAGCGCCTTGAGCCCGGCGCGCGCCCGATCATATTCCTGCAACACCGAATCCGGCTCGATCCCGTTCTGGTCGAAGACGGTACGCACGAATGTCGGCTCGATGACCGAGACGCGAATACCAAAAGCACGAACCTCGTGATCGAGCGATTCCGAATAGCCTTCAAGCGCGTGCTTGACCGCAGAGTAATGGGCTGAGTATGGCGCAGGCACCAATCCCAGAATCGAGCCGATATTGATGATGTGCCCTGCGCCGCGCTGCCGCATCGACGGCAACACCGCATTGATCATGCGGATGACGCCGAACAGATTGACGTCGAACAGCGCCTGCACCTGTGCGACCGAGGATTCCTCGGCACCGCCAAGCAGACCGACGCCGGCATTGTTGACCAGGAGGTCGATCCGCCCGGTCTGCGCCAGCACGGTCGAAACGAGGGCGCTGACAGAAGCGCCATCGGTCACGTCGCAAACCAGCATGGTCACCCCGTCCGGGCCGTTGCCGACAGGGCGGCGACTTGTCCCGAAGACGGTGAACCCTGCCCGCGCCAGCGCCTCGGCGCTGGCGTGGCCGATCCCCGAGGAGGCTCCGGTCACAACAGCGGTTTTTTCGGAATTCGCATTCATTTCGTGCTCCAAATCGTGAGGGCCAGACTTTTCTCGGCAGTTGAATTATGATCATAATTACATATTACGCTCATAATGCAATGCCAAAAGGGAATGGCGCGCTACGAAAAGGGCCAAAAGAACGCGTCACGCGGCCGGATCATGGGAGTTGCTGACCCAGCTGCGTCAGGACGAAGCGGCGTCCTGACGTGCAGGGAGCGGGCTGTCTGCCAGGGGTAGCTTAGATTGCAGGGCGAGCGATCAGCCCGCCGGCTGGCCGCTGGTCGTCGAAGGGATGCGGGCGACGACCTTGATCTCGAAATCGAAGCCGGCAAGCCAGTTGACGCCCACTGCCGTCCAGTTCGGATAGGGAGGTCCGCCGATCTCATCCGCCCGGACGGCCAGCACCGTTTCGATCTGTTTGTCCGGGTTGGTGTGAAAGGTGATGACGTCGACAACGTCGTCGAAGCTGCACCCGGCGGCGGCCAGGACCGCGCGCAGATTGGCGAAGGCCCGCCGAACCTGATCCTCGAATACGGGCTCGGGCGAGCCGTCCTCACGGCTGCCGACCTGACCCGACACGAAGAGAAGATCGCCGGATCGAATGGCCGCGGAATATCGATGGATATCGTATAACGCGTGGCGTTTGGCCGGATAGATGGCGTCACGTGCAGGCATTTCGTATTTCCTTTCTGTCTTGATGACGGGAGCGGACCGCCCGGAGCCGCCGAGTTGATACAGGCAGGAGATAAGGCAATCGCATTACGCGCATAAGCCGTTGAAATCGGCATGAGGTGATGCAAAATTACCATCAATGTCCCGCCCGTCCCTCAACGATCTCACCGTCTTCGTGGCCGTTGCCACGCACCGCAGCTTCCGCCGCGCAGCGGACGAGATCGGCACGGCGCCTTCCACATTGAGCCACGCCATGCGTGCGCTCGAGGAGCGCATGGGCGTGCGCCTTCTCAACCGCACCACACGCAGCGTCTCGCCGACGGAAGCCGGTTTCCAGTTGCTCGCCCGCCTTCAGCCGGCGCTCGCCTCGCTGGACGAGGCGCTCGACAGCGTCGCCGGGTTCAGGGGCAATGTCGCGGGCACGGTCCGCATCAACGCACCGCGATTGGTGGCCGGGCTTCTCGTTCGCGGGGTTCTTCCGCGGATGGCGGAGCGCCATCCGGACGTGATCGTGGACATCGTCGTCGAGGGGCGGCTCATCGACATCGTGTCCAGCGGCTTCGATGCCGGCGTGCGCCTCCTCGGATCGGTCCCCAAGGACATGATCGCCGTGCCGCTTGCACGCGCGTTGACGTTCATCTGTGTCGCCTCGCCCGCCTACCTCGATCGCTTCGGCGACCCGAAAACCCCGGAGGAATTGCAACGCCATCATTGCATCGGCCACCGCATGCCCAGCGGCAAGCTTTACCGATGGGAGTTCGAACGCGCCGGCCAGGAACTCGTGATCGAGGCAAACGGCCCCGTCGTCCTCGACGACGAAGAACTGATGGTCGAAGCCGCAATTGAGGATCTGGGCGTCGCCTACGCGGCCGATTGGGCCGCCGAAGCGGCCTTGTCCGACGGCCGGCTGCGCAAGGTCCTGACCGCGTGGATGCCCGCTGCGGAAGAAGTTGCGGTTTACTACCCCGGACATCGAGCCGTACCGCCCGCACTGCGGGCCTTTCTCGATGTCGTCAAAGACCTGCGGAAGAAAGAATCTTAGCGACGAGCAGCCGCGCCATGACCGGTCGTTGGGCCGGGGGAGTGCTCAGTTCGTTGCTATTGCGCCAACGCATCAGTGTTCTGCCTCAGTGCGGACGAATCCTGCATTGGGCCGATGACCCAGTTCGATCGGTCAGGCTGAAGCAGGCGATGACGCAAGTGGGTTCACGAAACCTGCCCTTCCGCTTTCGGGACGAAGTTACAGACAAGCGGCCATTCCGCTAATCGACCCAATGCGGACGTTCGCTCGCCGAGAACGAATTCACGCCCATGACCCTAGGCAGACGCCTTACCGCCGGCCGGCCAACGTCCGCTCTGGACGTGGAAGCTGACGTCGCGTTGCTCCCGCCCGAGACATAAGGCGGGCGACCGCAATTTGTTGCATCAAGCCGGCAGCGGCTCGTGGAAACGGCACCAGCCATGTGGGCTGATTGCACCGGCAACGATCTCGCACCCGTTTGGCTCTCGGAAGTGAGTACACCCACCGCAGCGTCGGCCACGATTTGGGGTGTCCTGGTACAGCGCCAGCGCCTTGGTTTTCTTTCCGGCTGCCATCGGTCCAGTCATACAGGCTGAAAGGCCGCCGGCGCTGGCAATCGCCGCACCGGTCACAGAGACTTTCAGGAAATTGCGGCGAGACAGCGCTCGGCTTGAAGCTGCCGATCCGTGGTTCACATCATCATCTTTACTCATGGTCTTTCTCCAAGAGCAGCCCTCGTCGCAACTGGCTCAGGTGCTCTTGAGCGTGCCGTTCATCCCTTCCGGATAGAAGCCGCCCTTGCTCACTCCGTCCTTGTCGCTGAGATAGACGATCCGGAGCACCTCCTGTGGCGTTCTGGTGAAGGCGATCGCATCGGGCGTCGAAGGAACGATGTTGGCTTTTCCATCCACCTGGATCCCTTGATCCTTATCGTCAGATCCGTCGATTTTGTCTCGGGCATCGCAGACGGCGTTGGCGGCCTTCCAGGCTTCCTCTCCCTTCCGGTATAGCGTAGATCGCGCCATGCCCATGTGGTAGGCCTCGACCGCCAGGATGCCTGCGGCGGCGGCGAGGAAGTCCTTGTTTTTCAGAACTGTCGCCGCCCCGGCATATGCGGTGACGCCGACATCCTCGAACAACATCCCGCCGAGAACGAAGTTCGTTTCGTTGCCGAAGGGGTCAAAGTCCGACCCGAGGCCCGCCGCTTCCGCGACGGCCTTGAAACCGGCATCGAAATCGATCGCCGGCCGGTCAACAGCGTCCGTTCCAAGCGTCTTGCGGTAGAAGCGGACGTGCGAGAGTTCATTTTCGGCGACTTCCTGCATGAATTCGCCGATGGCCGGCGTCTCGAAGGAGACTTGCTTGCCGCCAACGACGTCGCCGGGTTTCGAACCAACATCGGCTGCGTCGATGCCCATTCCGGTGGTGCCGCGGAGGTAGTATTCAGCCTCCATATATTCGAGGTTGAGCGCAAAGCGGAAAATGTCCTCGTCCGATATGTCCTGTGCCAATACCGGAGAAGACCGTGCGATTCCGCCGAGTGCCGCTCCGGCACCGAGTACGACAAGTCCCTGAAGCGACTGACGCCGGGATAGGTGAAGTGCGCCCTGCATGGCGGTCTCCTATGTTGATTCAACGCCGCTGTCAGCACCGCGGCGCCGAGTGCATTTGCCTGATGATTAGATGGTCCGGGCCGCCAAAATATTCCCGCGTCCCGCTACAAGAGCTCCAGGAAACGAGCCGGCGTAATCTCGGCGTGCACGGCGTCTACGTGCGCTCAGTCGCCGTGTTCAACTGATGGGTGTCCTTTCGAACCAGGCGGATTGCGAGCCGATCAAAGACTGATTGCGCGAGGCGGTCACAACGGACGCCAGCGAAGAGAAACGTATCCGTGAACACGGTGGCGAGCTTGTCCCGCAGCGCCTCGCGGAGCAGCCGGCGTGCGCGATAAAGACGGGTGCTCACCGTCTGAGGTCGCAATGCCAAGAGAAAAGCCGTTTCCTCAATGCTCATTTCCTCGACGTCTCGCATGACAAAGACGATGCGAAAGGGCTCTGGCAAGCCACCGACGGCTCGCTCCAGGAGGTCGCGGATTTCAGCGAGAGCGACCGCCTCTTCGGGATCGGGCTTGTGGGCGCTGAACGGAGCGACCATGCCTTCGATGGCTTTCACGTCGACGGTGGTCCGCCTTTTCCGGCGGCGTCCCAGCGCCTCGTTCAGCGCGATCCGGGTGAGCCAGGTCGACAGCTGCGCCTCCGCGCGAAATTCGGCCAGATGGGTGAAGGCGTGGATATAGGTCTCCTGAAGTACGTCCTCGGCCTCGGTGTCGTCATTCAGGACGGCGCGGGCGACCCGGTGAAGCCGCTGATTGTGACGCTTGATGATTAACCAGAATGCGGCGGGGTCACGCAGTCGCGCGTGTTCAACCAGCCCCGCGTCGTCAAGGTCCTCGATCCTCACTGCCTCGGTAGATCCGGTCGGCTTCATCATAGGCGCTCCAGATGCATCAGCCTGCCGCGATGCGGGCGGGGTGGCTCCGCGCGGCGTGGCCTGAGGAAGTTCACCTCAAATTGCTCTTCGGAAACAGCACGCGATCGGGTTTTGCATTCATTCGCGCCAGCATTTCCTTGATCAAGCGTGTTTTGGTGCGCCCCGCTTCCTTCGGCGGCACGAGGTAACGCACGATGGCCTCGAGCCAGGTGTTTTCACTGACGCGAAAATGAACCACGGGATGCTCCTTCACTTCGAGTTCGTCCACCGGCGTTTGCGACAGGATGTGCTTATAGACCTTCACTTTCTGGCTCATGATGTCGCCGACCTGCTCGTCGACGACCTCTCTCATGGTTTTCGCTACGAATTCCAGATCGCTTTCATAAGCGAGCTGGAACTTGATTTCGTTCCAGACATAGGGAAACAGCGGCCAGGAATAGTTGAAGACCGGCGTGTCAAACACGGTGGAGTTCGGAAACTTGATGACGCGTCCGCTCGGATGATCGGTCCAAAGATGTTCGCCGCCGAATTCCCATAATGTCGTGTCGAGATAGCTGACATCAATGACATCGCCATGGGCATCGCCGATGCGAATGCGGTCGCCAACGCGATAAGGCGCCCTGGCCAAAATATAAATCCACGCGATGAAACTGGAGATCGGCATTTGCAGCGCAAAGCCGAGAATCAGTGAAATCAGGCCGAGTGAAACAACCGCAGTGTACCAGTTCACAAATAAGACTGAAATGGCCACGAAGACGATGGCGACGACGACGACTAATCGAAAAATACGTTGCAAGTTGAAGCGCGAAACACGATTGGGAATTCGGCCAATGAGAAAGACTTCGATAACATTCGCAACGGTCAGCATAACGAAAATGAGAAGGCCGCCCCTGACGTAGTTCAGCACGCGAACGCGCAAAGGCGCGTCAAGCCATTCTAAGCGCCAATTGATCAGGACTTGGATGCCAAAAAGCAGCAAGGCAGCGGCAGCGAAACCAACCGTCCACCAGACGTCTTCCTTGCGTAGGCTGAAGCGGAATTTTTCCTCGGGCTTTTTCGCCTTCTGTTCCATAGTTTTTGGGTCAGCAGTCTGTTGCGCGGCCCGTTCGAGTCGGGAAAGGTTCTCCTGTTTCTTGGCGCGCGGTTCCATGGGTTCACCTCCCGATGTGGCCATCAACACCCAGCCAGTGCCTTCTCGTTCCTCGACGGCGGCATTCCGGCAAACGACCCAACGTCAGTCGCTGACTGGCTCCCTGCTGGTCCCCGACAGCTGGCCTTCATTCCGGCGGGCCCGTCTTTGGTGAAATAGGGCGGCAAGCACGTCGCCACCATATTCGGCAAGTGCCTTATAGCCCCATCCGAAATTAAGTTGAGTTTGGTATCAGCAGCTCCCCGATAGCTCACCGGTAGAGATCTCGACTGTTCATCAAGCGGCCGTTGGTTCGAAACCAACTCAGCCTTCATCGGCCGGCGCGTTTCTTGTGTGAGGCGGACTTCGCTCCTGCGGCGGGATCATGCCGGCGGATAGCCGCCAATCCATTGGATTGCACGTTTGACTCGAGCCCATCACAACGACTGAGCGAAAGGCGGGATTCGGGATCGAGCTGAGCGTCGACGAACGGCTGAGATGAGGCGCCAAGTTGCCGTGGCAACTCAGATGCCTGCTTCTGGAAAGCGTCATCATAGCGGCAGCAACCGAATGGTGCGAAGCGCCGACGTCCCGACTTCCCAAATAGTTGCCTGACGCACGTAATCTAGTCTTCTTGCTCACCAGTGCTCCCCACACTGTCGTGCCTTGGAGGGTGGCCAACGTAACTCTTAAGATAAGTGCCAAGATCTGCATTTCCACGCCAATGGCCCTCGATCCACCGGTCGGGGCCTAGGGAGGGTTTTAAGTGCTTCCTAACGTAGTGCAGCTGATGTTCACGGTGCGTGGCGTTTGCGCCGGCAGGGGCGGCACCATGAACTCCGGGCCTGATGTGACACTGATGCCACTTTGCCTCTGGCGCGCCGACGCCGCATTCTGCCGCAAGTCGCAGTACCCGTTTATCGGTATCGCGAGTTCGCCGGTCTATAAGGCCGGGTTGGTTGATCAGGCAAAGGAACTTCTCAACCAAAAGGAGGCCAGCGTGAATGCTCGCGAACTTTTCATCGGACGGAAGAGTGTCCTCACCGAATGTTACGTGGTCCGAGCCCGGTTGAAATGCGGCCTGCCATGCCACAGCAATCCTGCCATTTTGTTCAACGATGGCATTGACCGTTACTCGGCCATCAGCTGCTCGTTCTTGGCAGGCGAACGCGATACGCCTTTCCCTAATCGCAGTTCAATAAAGGTTCGAGGGGCAGGAAGGCGCGCGTTCGCGCTAAATCCCCTGCCTGGCGGATCAGCCCTCCGCATTTCCAGAGCCATTGATGTCAGGGCCGAACATTCTAGGAATTGTGAGGCGGCCAATGCTCGCTGACTCTGCTCATCACCCATTCTGAAAAGCCTAGCCGCTAATGGGGTCATTCAACCTCTCCCACAGTCAATTCATGCCGTCCTTGGCGTCGTCACAGTTTTTCACACGAAGCTCTGATGTTGTGAAGATTTTGATGGTTGGCAAGCGTGGCTGCTTTTGGGGAACCATTGGAGCCACCAGATGACCGCAACGAGGCGCAAAGCTGTCATTCGTGGCCGACCGCTTTGATCTTCGGACTTGTCGATTGGTTGCACTGGCGCTTCCGTCGGACGAAGATTGACGGCGGGATGAAGTCATCCGAGTCCTGCAGGGCGAGCTAACCAGCGGACCGGGCCCACGGTGTAGATAGCGAAACTACGCACTCGTCTGCATCGAGCTCAGTAAACGTCGCTCTTCTTCGACAATATAATCGCGGATGATCGGGACATCGTCACGGCGAGCCGAGATCAGTATCTGGAAGACAAAATTTGAACCGTTTAGGAAGCCGAGTTCGGCCGACGCCAGATAGAAATCCCACATACGGCAGAATCGTTCGCCCATCATGGCGACTGCCTCCTCGCGCCGGGCCTCATAACCGAGACGCCAATCGCGGATCGTCCAGTAATAGTGCAGCCGCAAATTTTCGCAGTCGGCGCACCAGATCCCCGTGCGCTCCAACGAGGCAAACACCTCTGACAAAGCCGGCACATACCCACCTGGAAAGATATACTTGCGGATGAACGGCGCCGTCGTGCCAGGCGGTGACATGCGTCCGATCGCATGAACCAATGCGAAGCCGCCCTCCTTCAACAATCTACCAATGGTCGTGAAATAGCTGTCGAAATGAGCGACGCCCACGTGCTCCATCATTCCGATCGAGACAACACGGTCGAACTGTCCGCTGACCTCGCGATAGTCGACCTCGCGAAAATCGATCTGATGAGCGACCCCGGCCTCGATCGCTCGAAGCCGAGACGCCGCCAATTGCTCCGTCGAAACGTTGATCGCCGTGACCTTCACGTCGCAATACTTGGCGAGATAGATGGCGAGAGTGCCCCAGCCTGAGCCGATCTCCATCACATGCATGCCCGGCTCTAGCTTGAGCTTCGCGGCAATGTGGCGATGCTTGTCCATCTGCGCTTGCAGCAGATTGTTGTCCGGTGCCGTATAATAGGCGCACGAATAGGTCATTGTCTCGTCGAGCCATAGCTCATAAAATTTCGTCGGGATGTCGTAGTGATGCTGAACGTTTTTTGCGGCGAGACCGAGCTTGTTGTTCTGCTGGCGTCGGCGCAACGCACGCCAGACTTTCCGCAACGCCTTCTGAACGGGGTGGGCTGCCAACCCGGTGCGGTTGACAGAAAAAAGTGACAAGAGGTCAAATGCTTTGCCACCGTTCTCGATCACCAAGCGGCCATCCATGTAGGCTTCGGCCGCCTTCAGTTCCGGATTGAAGAAGATCTCGCGTTCGACCGCTTTGTCGGTTAGGCGGATCGTCACGTCGGGCCCATCCTGTCCACTGCCGAAGGCTTGCCTGAAGCCGTCCTCGAATATGACAGTCAGGCGCCCGTTTTTTACAAAACGGGAGAGCAGATTTGGCAGCAGACGCATTGTGGCTCGTTTCTCGTCACTTGCCCCGTAAGTATGACTGCCCGGTGTCGGTACATCAATACCGATCTGGGGGCGGAGAGGGATCGGACTTCAGAAGTCTCCTCCCAATGCCGAAGTAGCGACCCATCCGGGGCCGCCTGCCCCGCGATCGGAAATGTCTGCTTCTGGCGCAATAAGATGTCCAGGGTGGTCGCCGGCAGCGTCTGCTATCCGGCAATCGCAAAGGATCGCCTCAAGGGCTGCCATGCGCGCAAAGCAGCCATGCCGCCGTCGCGTGTGAGACTCTGCTTCGGGTCGCAAGCAGAACAGCAGCCCCCTACGGCTCGTCCCTCAAATCGCGCAAATTAGACACAACGCGGCGGTTCTGCGACCTGCAGGCGGTGTCGGGGCAGTCGCGGACGAGCCTGTCCTTGCCGTAGCCCTTGGCCCACATGCGGTTGCGGTCTATGCCGCCGGCGGCGAGGTAGTCCATCACCGCATCGGCGCGCTGCTGCGATAGCGCCGTTTCACTTGCGCCGGGATCGTCGGCGAAACCCTGCAGCTTGAGCAGCCAGCGCGGATGCTTTGCTAACCAGGCGATCTGGGTGTCGAGGGTGGCCTTGGCGACAGAATCGAGCGCGGCCGAACCTTGCGTGAAATAGGTGCGGCGGCCGACATTGAGGATAAAATCCTCCTCGCTGCCCGGCTGCACGTTCTGGAAGCCGGCAACCTCGGTGTTGGTGATGTCGGGCGTGGAAGGGGCCAGCGTGTTGCTGGTCGAGCAGGATGCGGCCAGCACCAGCAGGCCGGCGGCGAGCAGCCGGCGCGTGTTTTCAATCATGCGGTTCATGAGGCGCCAGTCATTCGACAGGGGTGGAAGCGGGCGCCTGGTCGGCGATGTGCGGCAGGACCTGCACCGCTGTGCCGATCGGGCAGCGCTGGTAGAGGTCGATGATGTCTTCCGGGAACATGCGGATGCAGCCGCTGGAAGCGTCGGTGCCGATGCTCCATGGCTCTAGCGTGCCATGCAGGCGGTAGCCGGTGTCGGCGCCGTTGCGGTGCAGATAGAGCGCGCGCGGCCCGAGCGGATTGTTGGACGCGCCGCCTGCGACCATGTGCGGTAGGTCCGGCTTGCGCTTACGCATTTCGGGGGGCGGGACCCATTGCGGCCACAGCGCGCGGCGGTCGATCGTCGCGCGGCCGTACCATTTGAAGCCGTCCTTGCCGACGCCGACGCCGTAGCGGATGGCGGTCTTGTTTTCCATGATGACGTAGAGGAAGTGGTGGCGGGTATCGACCACGACGGTGCCGACCGGCTCGCTGCTGAAATACTTGACGATCTGGCGATGCCATCTCTTGTCGATCTTGGCGAAGTTGGTCTTGCGATAGACAAAATTGTTGTCGCTGGCGGTACCGGCGAAAAAGGATTTTGCCGCCGCGGCTTGAGCAATATTGCTGGTTGCACTCACCGCGACCAGCGCCAGGCCGCCGAGCACGACACCCCTGCGTGATAAAACCATCGGCAATATTCCCCCCCATGCCAAAAGCCTGGCGGACCATAGTTGAGAATTACTTCGCCTCAAAGTGGAAAATGCTGCGTTGCTTCAGTCCGCCATGTCCGGACAGTCGGCAATTTGGCGGCGAGTGACCGAATTGTGACAATCTTGCCGAAGACGAACGTCTAACCGGAGGGAGGCATAGATGCGTCGGTCGCCTCGGCCACGGTCGGCTCGCTCACGGGTGTACTCCTTTGGCTGTTCGGGCGGCGGCTTAGCACAGATACGCGGCTTCGCCGATACCGATAAGACGGCTAGATTGGCGGCAACAGTGTCCCTTGGGACTTAAAAGGGATGCCGATGGACGCGCGCCTACGGCTCACCGCTTCGGGAATGGTGTCGCCCGTTGTGAACGGCCGATATGGGGGCGCATTACTGTCGCCCGCCTGGGCCGGAACCAGACTCGCGGACCCACATCGAAAAACCTTCACCTGAGGGGCCGTTCCAGTGGCATTGCCGGTGGCCACTAGTTGCCGGTATGCCGTTATATCGTGTAGTATCGACGTTTTCCGGAGACGGCATGTCCGAGGAGCGGGTTGAGCGCCGTCTGGCGGCGATCCTGGCTGCCGACGTGGTAGGCTACAGTCGCCTGATGGAAGCAAATGAAGAGCGAACGCTCGGCGCGCTTCGCCAGCATCGCCGCGAGTTCTTCGATCCAACTGTAGCCAAGCATGGCGGGCGCATCTTCAAGGTGATGGGCGACGGCTTGCTTGTCGAGTTCGGCAGCGTTCTCAATGCGGCCCGTTGTGCCGTAGAAATCCAGCGCGGGATGGTAGAGCGCAACGCCGGGATCCCGGAAGACCGCCATTTCAAGTTTCGGATGGGCATCAATCTCGGCGATCTTGTCGTCGACGGCGACGATTTTTACGGCGACGGTGTGAACATGGCAGTCCGGTTGCAAGGTCTCGCCGTACCCGGCGGCATTGCCTGTTCGGAGGCGGTGCGCCACGAGGTCGGCAACAAACTCGACCTGGACTTCGCCGATCAGGGTGCCAGGACGGTGAAGAACATGTCCCATCCGGTGCATGTCTATTTCGCCAACTGGGGGAATGTCGCCTCGCGCAACGAAATGCGGACCGGCGAGATTGGGACGCGCCCCGACAAGCCTTCGGTGGCCGTCCTGCCCTTCGCCAATATGAGCAACGATCCCGACCAGGAGTTCTTCAGCGACGGCATCACCGAGGACATCATCACGGACCTGTCCAACGTTTCGGGACTCTTCGTGCTCAGCCGCAACACCGTCTTCGCCTGCAAGCGCCGCGCCCTGAACCTGGAACACATCGCCAGTGAACTCGGTGTCGCCTATGTGGTCGAGGGAAGCGTCCGCAAAGCCGGGAACCGCGTCAGGATCAATGCCGAACTGACCGAAGGGGCGAGCGACGGCCACGTCTGGGCCGCCCGCTACGACCGCGACCTCACCGATATCTTCGCCGTGCAGGACGGGATCACCAAGGCAATCGTCGAGCAACTCAAGGTCAAACTCCTTCCCGAGGAGAAGAAGGCGATCGAGCAAGCGCCGACCGAGAATGTCGAAGCCTATACGCATTATCTGAGAGGCCGCGAGTATTACCACATCGCGTCGAAGGCAAACCACCTGATGGCCAGGCAAAGTTTCGCCAGGGCTATCGAACTCGACCCGAGCTATGCTCGAGCCTATGCCGGCATCGCGGTCTGCAACACGCGGCTCCGCTCGCAATTTGGCTTCGACATTCAGGTCGAGGATATTCTGGCAACCACTGCAAAGGCGTTGGCTATCGACCCCAATCTGCCAGAAGCGTATGCGGCCATGGGGCACGCCCTTTCGGGCGCTGGTCGCCGCGCCGAGGCAGTTGCCGCCTTCGAGCGGGCTTTGGCCATCGATCCTAACTGCCATGAGGCCAATCGGTACTATGCCGAGTTCTGCGTGACCCAGGGTCAGTTCGAAATGGCAGCGACGTATTTCCTGAGGGCAATGGAGATCAAGCCGGCGGATTATGGTGCGCCGGTTATGATCGTGAACGTGTTCCGCTCGCTCGGGCAGAACGATCAAGCCGAAAACTATGCGCGGATCGCGATAGGGAAGGCCGAGGAGGAGCTAAGGCTCCACCCGGAGAATGCCAATGTCGGATGCCTTGGCGCGATCATGCTCGCCTTCCTCGGTGAGCACGATCGAGCATTGGCATGGCTCGAGCGCTCCCTTGCGACCGAATCCGGCGACATCAACATCCAGTACAATGCCGCCTGCACCTATGCGCTGCTGGGCGAGAGCGACCGGTCGATCGACCTGCTGGAGGCCTGGTTGCCTCAGGTCGGCACGGAAATGAAGCTGTGGTTCAAGAACGACTCCGATTTCGAGCCCATTCGCGGCCACCCGCGCTACCCCAGGCTGATAGAACTCACGGAATAGGGCGGGGCCGGCGCGCGTTCGCAGACCCGACAAACAAAAGGCTTACGTTGCTTATGAAGTTCTCGCCAAGCAACGAAGATTAATTTATGCTGAGCTAATATAGGTCGTGGGGTACTGGGATGGCGACCCGGTTCAGGCTCTTTGTCCAGCCTCCGTTCGAGGACGCTCGAGCGTGCCCTGAAATCGTCACGGTTTCATCGCCGCTCGGAAGCGTCGGTGTCGGCCCGTCGGACGATCGAATGTATGTCGTGGAGCCGGTCGGCAAGACCAGGCCCTATGGCGTGAACCGCGCGCCCTTGGGAACGCCGTTTATCTATCTGCCGCCCTGGACAGGAAATATCCTCGCGCCGGCAGTGCCAGACGAGCGCGGCAATTTCGATCACTACCAGCCATCGATGCCCGGCTTCGAGGCCGCGCATCTCTTCGGCTCCGTGCGGTTCACGCTCGATGTGTGGGAACGCTATCTCGGCCAGTCGGTTGCGTGGCATTTCCGCGATCACCATGAGCGTCTGGAAATCTCGATTCTGCCGACATGGAACAATGCGCAGTTCGGCTACGGCTATCTCGAAGTGGGCAGCCAGTTCGAGACGGATGGAACTATCCTCCCTTTCAGCCTCGACTTCGACATCATCGCCCACGAGGTCGGCCACGCTATAGCCTTCAGCGTGCTGGGCGTGCCGGGCCTGGGCAAAGAGTTCCCCGAATATGTCGGCTTCCAGGAAGCCTTCTCCGACTGCGTGTCGCTGATCGCCGCCATGCATTTCCCGTCGGTGATCAACAATGTGCTGTACGAGACGCGCGGCAACCTCTATCTCGCCAACCGTCTCGCGCGCTTTTCGGAATTTTCGCCGCATAGCCAGATAAGGTTGGCGAACAACCAGCGGACGATGGCCGAATTCGTTCACGGTTGGAAGAACGAGCATGACCTGTCGGAGCCGCTCACCGGCGCGATATTCGATATCCTGGTCGATATCTTTCACGAGAGTTTGGTTGCCCGAGGCCTGATCTCGTCCGAGGTCGAGAATCTCGCCGATATCGCCGAAGCCGATCCGGCTGCCCGGGCGCCGCTGCAGGACGCCTTCGACCGCGCTTTCGCCCGCCGGACTGACGGTTTCCGCGAGGCACTGCTCGATGCGCGCGACGTCGTCGGGATGTATCTCGCCGAAACCCTATGGGCTCTGGGACCCGATTTTCTGGACTATGGAGATGTCGCGACGGCGATGCTCGCCGTCGACGAGGTGGAAACGGGGGGTGAGTTCGCAAGGCTCATCGATCGCAATTTCAGGCGTCGGGGCATCGGCGAGCTGCACGCTGGCAGGCGGATCAACAACAGGCCGCGCCGCGGCCATTCCCATTCGGCGCGCACCTTGCTGCCGAGAGATATATCTAATTTTCCGAAGATGAGTTATCGAGAAAGAGTTCTGTTAGCGAGGTCTATGTCTAGCTAGATAATAATGAGTGGAGAGGAAGATGTCAGATAATGAAACACTACTTGGCGTATCGTCTGTATATCTGTTTGGTCGGCTGCTTGAAGACGTGACTTTGAAAGGAGGCGACATATACGGTAGCTTGCCACGACCAGGAAACAACAATTTTCTGCGACGCCAGCTCGAACATGTTGCTGGTCCCGCTGAGAAGGAACACCCTGACGCGTGTTTGGCACGGATTTTTTCTTTTTCCTTTGAAGGAGCATTTTATGAACTGGCCCCGCCAGCGATTTTTCTCGTCCATGGGGCTGGCCTCGACCCCGACGACCCTCCCCCGACCGATGCCGACAACCAAGTTGCGTACAAAAGACTGTCCCGAGTTCCCGGCTCCAGTGCGCGAACGGGTCTCGGCTTTCAGATTGGGGCTTTTTCCAAGGACATGAAAGTATGGATTTACGACAAGAGTGACCATTCGCTCAGGTTGGACGCAGAGACGGGGTCACTCGAGCAAATCCTGTTATCTGGAGAGGCCCATGGCGGAGGCATGGGCAGGTCGGGCGGCGGCATGGGTAGATCGGGCGGCGTCATGGGCAGATCCGGTGGCAGCATGGGTAGATCGGGCGGCGTGATGGCAAGATCAAGCGGATGGACGCCACGAAAAGCAGGCGATCTAGATTGATCTCGTCGAACATGAGGCAGGAACAAGGGAGGAACTTCATATGGCTGTAGATATAGATTATCTGGAAGTAAGCCCTGTTAAAATCGTCAAGGGGCATTGGATACTTTGACATTGTTGGCGATGAGCTTCTGACGGCCAACTTGAAATTCTACGCCTCATTCGATCGGGCTGGCGCGCAACCGGACGATCAAATTGAAGTCGATGTCGATGATTCGAAGAGGAAAAAACAAGACTGCCGATGATTGCTGAGGCAACTGAAAACGCGGACAACGATGCGAATAAGGTACGCTGGGTTGTGATCAAATTGAATGGCAATATAGAGGACGCCGCACAAGGTTTAACAGTCATTTAGAGGGCCTTCGCCGCCTGCAATCCGGGACGCCAGAAGTCGGCTCCTGGCGCTGTTCCGACCATTTGAGCACACGCATTGCACGCAGCCTGTGCGCAGTTAATCGACCACCACTCAAGGTATCAGCACGACCTTGCCGGTCGAGTGGCGCTCCTCCAGCAGGCGGTGCGCTTCGTTGGCCTGATCGAGCGGATAGCGGCCGCCTTGCGTCACGGCAAACTGGCCGCCGGCGGCCAGCTGGAAAAGGTCCGACAGGCTGGCCCTGAGGCCATCGGCAGAGAGCAGCGGAAGCAGGGCAAAACCTCGCAGGGACTGGTTCCGGGTGATCATCGCTTCCAGTTCCGCAGCGTCGATCGCGTATCTGCCCAGCGCTGCAAAGACCAGCTCTCCGCCAGGCGCGAGAGCCTGCAGCGACGCCGCCGTCATCGAGCCGCCGACAATGTCATAGGCGACATCGACGCCGGCGCCGCCTGCCGCTTCCCGCACCCGCATGGGCCAATCCGACGTGCTGTAGTCGACCGCGGCATCGGCTCCAAGCGACAGGGCAAGATCGAGCTTGGCCCTGCTGCCGGCGACCGCGATCACGGCGCTGGCGCCCTGGCGTTTGGCGAGTTGGACCAGCAGGGAGCCGACACCGCCTGCAGCTGCAGTGACCAGCACGGACTTGCCGGCGGGCGGGCTTTGCCGCAGCAGATGAAAGGCCGTCAGCCCTTGCACCATCAAAGCCGTCGCATCTTCGAACGAGAGCGCGTCCGGCAGTGGAACGGCCAGCGTTGCGTCGATCGTCACATAGTCGGCATAGCCGCCAAACGGGTGCGTTGAAGCGAACAGCGGCGCCGCCACGCGTGTTCCAATCAGCGAGGTGTCCACGCCTTGACCAAGCGCCGCCACTGTCCCGGCAGCCTCGACGCCGAGGACCGTCGGCAATTGCGGCGTCAACGCGTAGCGATCCCCGCGCATCAGCACTTCAAAGAAATTCACGCCGGCCGCATGAACGCGGATCAGCACCTCGCCTGCTTGCGGCAGCGGCTTCGGCATCTCGACAACATCCAGGACGTCGGGACCGCCGAAACGGTTCAGTTGAATGGCTCTCATCGCATGCACCCATCGCTATGGCATCGGCTGCTGTTTGCCACTATCTGCCTGATCGCGACTACACACTCATTTGTCCCTTGCTGACCAAGAGGTGACCATGGCGATGCCGACCAAAACGGGGCCGACCAAAACGGGGCCGACCAAAACGGGGCCGACCAAGAAGCTGCCTCTGCTGCCGACGGAACGCGCGCTGAAAGTGATCTCGGGCCGATGGAAGGCTGTCATTCTCTACCATCTCTTCGACGGCCCCCGGCGGCTGTCGGTGCTGAAGACGCTGGTGCCTGATATCACGCAGAAAGTGCTAATCCAGCAGCTTCGCGAAATGGAAGAACACGGCCTTATCAGCCGCGAGATCTTTGCCGAAATTCCCTCACGAGTCGAATATTCGGCGACGCGCCTTGGCCTCAGCCTCGAGCCTATCCTTTTGGCGCTCTGTGAGTGGGGCCAGCACCATGCGGATGAGCTGAACGAAATGGACCGCGTTACCGATTGCATCATCAGGCCTCGGCAGGCGCGCCCGTCAGCCATCGCCTGAATCAAAAGGGGCGACGCAAGCGCCGCCCCGGGAACCCTTGGGAGGATTGTCCTGGTCTGCGGTTCAGGCCGCCTTGACTTCCTCGGCCAACGCGTCGGCCTGGCGCGCCGCCTTCAGCACTTTGGCCCACCATGCAACGTCGTTGACCAGCGCGGTCGCCGCCTGGTTCAGGTGCTCGAGCTCCTCGAGCTTCTTTTCACCTTGCCGGATGGCAAGGAAATCGCCCCAGGCGATATGGACTGCCGACTTGACCGGCGCCATCTGCAGCTCGACCGCATGCAGCCTCAGCTGCTCGACGGCACGCGCGCCGCCGACGCTGCCATAGCCGACGAAGCCGGCCGGCTTCTTGTTCCATTCATTGGCGGCGTAGTCGATCGCGTTCTTCAGCACGGCGGTCGGGCCATGGTTGTATTCGGCGGCGGTGAAGATGAAGCCATCGAATTCGGCGACCTTCTTCTGCCAGCGCTTTGCCACTTCATTCTGCGACGGCGCCCAAGCGGACGAAGCGACCTCGTCGAAGAACGGCAGCGGGAAGTCGCGCAGGTCGACCACTTCCACGTCGATGTCGGCATGCGACTTGGCGATCTTGGCGATCCACTGGGTCGGAACGTCGGCGAAGCGTGCGGCGCGGGTCGAACCGACGACAATGGCGATTTTGGGTTTGGACATAGAGGGGCTCTCCTTCAGGCGAATTTCTGGTATCGTTTAGATACCTGAGCTATATGAGTGACTGCGCCGACGAGGCGCAAGGAGGCACCTTTTTGATACCAAGGCACCCGCACCGCACCGAGGACTGCCGCGCCATCTCGGAAATCCTGCAGCGCGTCGGCGACAAATGGACCGTGCTCGTCGTCGGCAAGCTCGGTGACGGGCCGCTGCGCTTCAACGAATTGCGCAGCGCCGTCGGCGGCATTTCGCAAAAGATGCTGACCACCACGTTGCGCGGGCTGGAGCGCGACGGCTTCGTCACCCGCACCGTGTTTCCGACCATTCCGCCACGCGTCGACTATGAGCTGACCGACCTTGGCTACGAGCTGCTTGTGCCGGTCGGCGCGCTCGGCGAATGGGCGCGCAAGAACACCGAGCGGGTCAAAGCAGCGCGCGAAAAGTTCGATGAGATACATGCCTGAAACTCTTGCGCCGCAAGGGTTTGCGGCAGCGCGGCAAAAAGCGCTCGCCTGCCCTTCTCCCCTTGTGGGAGAAGGTGGCCTCGCGAAGCGAGGTCGGATGAGGGGTGTTCCAGCTTGGCACCGACAGTGCTCCGGCCAACACCCCTCATCCGTCTCGGCGCTGCGCGCCGATCCACCTTCTCCCACAAGGGGAGAAGGGAAGTCAGAAGTCAGCTTTCCGCCGGAACTGCCTTCGGCTTGCCTTCGCCGTCCAGAGCCACCATGACGAAGTCGGCGTGGGTGACCTTCTCCATCAGGTCGGAGAGGTAGCGCTGCGCCCATGCCTCGACCTTGAGCGTCATCGAGGTGCGGCCGACGCGCTCGACATGCGTATAGATGCACAGCGTGTCGCCGATCTTCATCGCCTTGGCGAACGACATTTCCTTCACCGCCGCCGTCACCACGCGGCCCTTGGCACGCTCGGCGGCGCGGATGCCGCAGGCCAGGTCCATTTGCGCCATCACCCAGCCGCCAAAAATGTCGCCCGCCGCATTGGCGTCCGAAGGCATGGCCAAGGTCCTGAGTGTCAGATCGCCGATCGGCCGCCCGTCCGCGTAATGCACCATGCGCCAAATCCCCTCGATATCGATCTTCTCCCGTATCGGGATGGCACCGATGCGTCAACGCGCTGCCAGGTGCTAGACTGCGCGCAGTGAGTTGAGAAAGGCAGCTGACATGGAACTTACCTCTCGCCCTCTGACATCAGATCTGTGGCCCGCGCTCGAGGAACTGTTCGGTGAGAGCGCCGTCTGCAGTCGCTGTTGGTGTGTGTACGGGCGTATCGGCAGTTCTTATCGAAAGCGACCAGGCGAGGAAAACGAGGCGGCGTTCCGACAAGCCGTCGAGCATGGTCCGCCTCCAGGCGTACTTGCTTTCGACGGCGTTACTGCTGTCGGCTGGTGCCAGGTGACACCGCGCGATGCCGTGCCCTGGCTCGATCGGCTGTGGCAGTTGAAGCGAGTGGATGATGCGCCGGTCTGGTCCTTGTCCTGCCTCTACGTGCGAAAAGCATACCGCCGGCAAGGCATCACATCTCACCTGATGGCAGCGGCGCTGGAAGCTGCAAGGCGCGCAAACGCCCCTGCACTTGAGGCCTATCCTTTTGATGCCGACGTATCGCCGAGCGCTTCCGGCAGCGGATACGCCTCCACCTTCGCTCGCGCCGGGTTCAGGGTCGTCGCCCGCAGGGTGCCAGCCCGCCCGATCATGCGTTATGATTTCACGCAAAATGCTGATGATGGCGTGTAATGCTGGACCGCTTGGCGACGTGGCAAAGGCCGCTTCGGGCAGGACACCAAATGCAAACGAAGTGCCGGTCGCTTTTTTCACAGGCGATGCCGGAAGCTCCGGTGATCGCGGCGGCTTTCGGCGTCTAGGTTGAGCGAGAATTCGGAGCCGACCGCAGCCATCATGCAGACTTATGATTTCATCATTGTTGGCTCCGGCTCGGCCGGCTCGGTTGTGGCCGAAAGACTGTCGGCTTCCGGCCGCTTCTCGGTTCTGGTGCTCGAGGCCGGCGGCAGCGACCGGCGTTTCTACGTCCAGATGCCGCTCGGCTACGGCAAGACCTTCTTCGACCCTGCGGTCAACTGGAACTACAAGACCGAGCCGGACCCCGGCCTCGCCGGCAATGTCGACCACTGGCCGCGCGGCAGGCTGCTCGGCGGCTCGAGCTCGATCAACGCCATGGTCTGGATTAGGGGCGCGCGCGAGGATTTCGACGCTTGGGCAGCGGCCGGCAATCCCGGCTGGGCCTTCGACGACCTGCTGCCCGTCTTCAAGGCGCTGGAGGACAATCAGGCCGGCGCCGATCAATGGCGCGGGGTTGGCGGTCCGCTGCATATCACCGACTGCTCGACCTCGGTCCATCCGCTGACCAAGCGCTATCTGGCGGCCGCCAATCAGGCCGGCCTGCCGTTCAACCCGGATTTCAACGGCGCCTCCCAGGAGGGCGCCGGCATCTATCAGATCACCACCAAGAACGGCCGCCGCATGTCGGCCGCCCGCGCCTTCCTGCGCCCGGCGATGAAGCGCAAAAACCTCCGCGTCGAGATCAATGCGCTGGCGACCAGGATCCTGTTCGAGGGCAAGCGCGCCGTTGGCATCGAGTATCTCCAAAATGGTGAGACGAAAACTGCCCGCGCCGGCCGCGAGATCATCCTGTCGGGCGGCTCGATCAACTCGCCGCAATTGCTGCAGCTTTCTGGGGTCGGCCCGTCGGCGCTGCTCGGCGCGCTTGGCATTGCCGTCGTCCACGCCAATGAAAATGTCGGGGCAAACCTGCAGGACCATGTCGGCATCAACTACACTTTCAGGGGCAGGCTGCCGACGCTCAACCAGATCCTGCGCCCGTGGTGGGGCAAGCTCATGGTCGGCATGCAATACATGCTGATGCGCTCCGGCCCGCTGTCGCTGTCGATGAACAATGCCGGTGGCTTCTTCCGCACCGACCCGGCCGCGGCACGGCCCAACATGCAGCTTTACTTCCAGGCATTCTCGACCGTCATCCCGAAGAGCGGCGAGCGCCCGATCCTGACGCCCGATCCGTGGCCGGGCTTTTCCATCGGCCTGTCCAACTGCCGCCCGTCGAGCCGTGGCGAGATCATGATCCGCTCCGCCAATCCGCGTGATTATCCGAAGATCGTCGCCAACGCCTTTTCGACCGAGGCTGATGTCGCCGAGATGCTGGCGGCAGTGAAGTTCATCCGGAAGATCGCCGCCATGCCGGCAATGGCCGAGATCATTGAGGAAGAGGTATTGCCAGGCCCGTCCATCACCTCCGACGCGGATCTCATGCAGGATTTCAGGAGGCGCTCGGGCACCGTCTACCACCCGGTCTCGACCTGCCGCATGGGGCCGGACGCCACCGCCGCCGTCGTCGACCCGCGCCTGCGGGTTCACGGCCTCGAAGGCTTGCGCGTCGTCGACGCCTCGATCTTTCCCGATAACATCACCGGCAACACCAACGCCGCCTCGATCATGACCGGATGGAGGGGCGCCGAACTGGTTCTGGAGGATCAAAAATGAAAATCACCGACGTAAAGAGCTGGGTTGTCGGCAATCCGCCGCCCGGCATCGGCGGCAAGTATTTCATCTTCGTCAAGCTCACCACCGACGGCGGCGTCGTCGGCTATGGCGAGGCCTACAACGCCACCTTCTCCGCCCACGTCACCGCAAGAATAATCGAGGACATGGCCGAGCGCTATCTCGTCGGCCGCGATCCGCACGACATCGAGAACTTCTTCCGCCGCGCCTATTCATCGGGCTTCACCCAGCGCCCCGACGTGTCAGGCATGGGCTGTTTTTCGGCGCTCGAAATCGCCTGCTGGGACATCATCGGCAAGGAGGCCGGCAAGCCGGTCTACAAGCTGCTCGGCGGCCAGGTGAACGAAACGCTGCGTTCCTATACCTACCTCTATCCGCACAGCGGCAGCGTCCATTCGGAAGATGCGCGCGGCAAGAACGTCTACAGCGACCCCGACCTGGCGGCCGAATGCGCGCTCGAATATGTCGAGCAGGGTTTTAATGCCGTCAAGCTCGATCCGGCCGGCCCCTACACCGCCTTTGACGGTCACCAGCCGCGCCTCGTCGACATCGATCTCTCCGCCCGCATGGTCAAGGCGATCCGCGAGGCGGTCGGCACAAGGGCCGACATCCTGTTCGGCACGCATGGCCAGTTCACCGCATCGGGCGCGCTGCGCATGGCCCGCGCCATCGAACCTTACGACCCGCTGTGGTTCGAGGAGCCGGTGCCGCCCGACATGCCCGAAGTGATGGCGCAGGTGGCGCGCGGCACCTCGATCCCGATCGCCACCGGCGAACGGCTGACGACCAAGTTCGAGTTTGCCCGCGTCATCGAGAACCGCGCCGCAACCATTCTGCAGCCCGACCTTGGCCGCTCCGGCGGCATTCTCGAAACCAAGAAGATCGCCGCCATGGCCGAGGCCTATCACATCCAGATCGCCCCGCACTGCTATTGCGGGCCGATCGTCGGCGCGGCCAACATCCAGCTTGCCGTGACCTTGCCCAATTTCCTCATCCTGGAATCGCTCAAGCAGTGGGACGGTTTTCACGAAAAACTGCTGAAGAAGAAGATCGAGTGGCAGGACGGCAACGTCATTCCGTCGAAGGAGCCGGGCCTTGGCGTCGAGCTCGACGAAGCCGTCTGCGAAGCGCATCCCTGGACCGGCACGGAGCTGCATTTGCAGATGATGCAAACGCCGTTGACGCCGTGAACGCCCGCAAGAGCTGCGACCGGGTTTCCCGGCCAGGCTCAAGCTCTGCCGTCAGGTAATTGTCACGCGATTCCAGCATGTTGGCCTGATCGCCTAAATCACGATCGAAGCGACCGGAACCAAGGTCTCAACAGCTTGATTCAATACCTCAGCGTCAGCGCGCCGGGCAGGATCTCGAAGGTCGCCGGTATGCGCCCCGGCGACTCGCCGTCTATGTCGACCAGCGCGCCGTTCTTTTGCACATCGCCGAGCGGTTCGACAACGACTTTCCTGCCGCGCAAAATGGTGATTGCCGGATGGTTGCGATGCCGGCCGCCATAGAGCAGACGGATATCCCAGATCAGTTTCAGCTTGCCAGCAGCGCGCAGGATGACGATGTCGAACTGGCCGTCGTCCAGTTCGGCATCCGGCGCGATCATCATGCCGGCGCCGAAGAATTTTCCGTTGGCCACCGCCACTAGCGCGACGCGCGCCTCGACCGGGACGCCATCGTCGATGGTGATCAAGACGTCCTGGAACCGGTAGCGCATGAATTCCCACACGGTGCGCCAGTAGAACAGCGCCTTGGCCGACACATTGCCCTTGCGCTTGTCGGCGTTGACCGCGCGGTCGGTGGCGCCCGAGAGACCGAGGCTGGCGACGTTGATGAAATGGCGGCTGGCCAGCGCGCCATGGTCGTCGACATAGGAGATGCGGCCGGCATCGACCTTGCGGGCCTTGGCCTCGGCGATGCGCTTCAGCGTCAGGTCGACCCCGTCCGAAAGGCCGAGCCCGCGGGCGAAATCGATGCCGGCGCCGCAAGGCAGCAGGCCGAGCTCGGCCGTCCGGCCGCTTTCCGCAAACGCCTGCAGCAGCCCATCGGCGACTTCGCTGGCGGTGCCGTCGCCGCCCGCCGCGATCACCAGGTCGCAGCCGCTGGCGGCAAGGACCAACGCCAGCCTTTCGGCGTCGCCGGTCGCCTGCGTCTCACGCAGCTCGAAATCGCCGAGATGTTTCCTGAGCGAAGCGCTGACCTCGGGCCAATGCCGCTTGAGCCAGCCGCCGCCGGCAATCGGATTGAGAACCACCCCGACCTTCAAGAATGCCTCCCCATAGGACAGCAACGACACTGCTGTCCTAAAATCCTTCGCCGGCATTGAAGCCCGCGCCGCAGTGTGGGGCAAGGGCAGAATCCTGCAGCTTGCCGCAGGATGGGCGTGTCCCGCCCCGCATCTCGGCAAAATAAACGCGCCGATGCAGGCGCTGATCCCCGATAATCCCGCAATCCACAGGCTCGCAGCCGTTTCGCCAAACGCTTATCTCCCGTACATTAAACCCATCTCAGGCGGCTACCGATTGCCAAGTCGAAAGGCAAAGCGAAACGGAAGATTTCCTGAGGCCCGTACGGCCCCGAACGCAGGCTTGCCTGTTTTGAGGACCGAGACTACGGGGCCGCGGAAAGCGTGCGAACGCCTACGGCGGACCGATGCTGCCATGAAGGACGGCAAAAACCTTCGATGGCGCGCTGGACGAAGCTTGCAAGGGTGGAGACCGGCGAGGTCCCGAACGGACGCTGCCCTCGGGCGGTGGCTGGCAGGACCGTCAACATCAAGGCCGGCATGGCGCCACGTCTTTACGGAAGTTGCTGCCGCGACCGTGTCCTGATCTGACAGGGAGGCGCTGGGAGAAATCCCGGCGCCGACTGTTTTTTGGGCTTCTCTCGCGATTTGACTGCCTGTCTCGCGCGGTTCGACCGGAGCGAAGCTTCCTGGTGTTGATTCAGAAGCTGGCAGCAGACCTCAAGTTCGGGCTAACCCGCCGCCGCGTCCTTTGCGCCGATCTTGCGCACCAGCGCCGCCGTCGCCAGCATCGCCCCAATGTCGGCAATGATAGGCGCGACATGCCTGGCGTAGTCGAGCGGCACCGAGATATCGGGCAGCTCGAAAAAATTCCTCGTCTGCGGCAGGAGTAAAAATCCGTCGCTGCCATTGAGCGCGACCCGCGCCGGATCGTCAGGCCATGTTTCCTTGAGCCATGTCAGTGCCTGCGCCAGCCGGCCGCTCACCAGCGGCTGCGCCGCCTCGATGTTGTCGCTGCGGAAGTCGTAGGCGGCATCGAGTTCGGGCACCCCGCATGACAATTCCTGCATGCTGCTGGCGAACATGCCGCGGAAGAACCCGACGGCCATCTCACTCCGGCGGGCGGCCACCAATATGCCGGGGAACGGCACCATGGTCCCGAAGGCAACGACGATCCCCTTGAATGCTATCGTGCCGCCCGTGCCTTGCCGGAGATCGGCTTCGTAAAGCTCGAACGGAAATCCCTCGTAACGGCCGGATACGATGTCGTCGAAGCGCTTGTTGGTGAACGTGCCGATCGTCTCGCGCGGCAGCCGGTCGAACGAATTCGGCGTCACCTCATGCGTAGCGCAGGTCCCTGATGAAGCCGAAGATGATCGGCAGCAGCGTCTTGCGGTGCTGCAACCTGCTCGTCGGCTTGATCGCCTGGAAATAGAGCAGGATCGCCGCCACCAACCCGACGACATAGAGCAACACATGCGGCGTCGAGAGCCATTGCTCGTAGGGATCGGCGATCCTGTTGAAAAGCCAGGCGACAAGCGCCACGAACACCAACACCAGTCCGATGAACAGCTGCACCCGCCAGCGGACTTGCCGGTAGGCCGAAGCCCTTTCGGCCTCGTAGGCCGCGAGATTGCGCTTGATGCCGGCGATGTCAGCTTCATCAGGCATGAAATCCGCTGCTTCCATCGCCATCCCACGCCCCCTAACAAACTCATGATAGCCGATTTTATCGACATCTCGACTACAGCGCTGAGAGGCAGCGCTTCTCAAGCAGATGTTTGCGCTGCCCCTCATCCGCCTGCCGGCACCTTCTCCCCGTGAACGGGGAGAAGCCCGCTGTCGCTGCGCTGGCGCTCGTTCGGCGAGGCTGTGATTCGCGAAGTCATCAAATGACGGCGTCTTTCTCCCCGTTTACGGGGAGAAATGTCCGGCAGGACAATGGGGGGCAGCGCCATACTTGTGCGATAAGCAACGTGCGACTAGCCCTCACTTACGGCGCTACGGAAAAATCGCAGTCAACCGGCCTTCGACTTTGCTGCGCATTCGGTCCTCCAGCGCCTCGACCGGAACCAGCCGCTCATGGTTGCCGGCGCGCAGCCGCATGAAGGGATGCAGCCGGTAGGCGGCAATCGCGCCACGCGTGCCGGCGTCGGCGCTGATATCGACGGTCAGGATGCCCCCGATGCGGCCGGGCCATGGCTGGCGCGCAAAGGCGGTGCCGAGGAAATCGCCGAGCCCATAGGCGACGAGCGCCTTGCCGATCCGCTCCACCGGTTGCACGACATGGGCATGGTGGCCAGCGATCAGCCCGACGCCCTGCGCGGCCAAACGCCGGGCCAGCGCCCGCGTTTCAGCCTGCGGAAAATGCCGGAATTCCCAATCCCAATGTGGCACGGCGCAGGTAAGGTCGACGGCGTCGCGGCGCGGCCATCGTGCCGGCGCGCCTTGCATCGACACACGGCCGGCGAACGCCGCCGCGCCGGCGTTGCGCCACAGCGTGAAGGCGGCGAAGCCTATTGTCAGCGGCCCGACAGCGAGGCGTTCGACCGGACCGGCGGCCGCGGTACCGATGCTGCGGATGCCAAGCCGTTCCAGCGCTGCCACGGTCTCGTCGAAGCCCTCGACGTCCTGGTCGAGCGCATGGTTGTTGGCGAGCGACAGCACCAGTTTCTCACGCGAGATGCCTACTGACGCCAACGCCTCGGCAAGAAACCGCTCGGTCATGGCATGACGGGTGCCAAGCTTCGTGCCCATCGCCGCGCTCGGTCGCTCCACCACCGGGCTTTCGCAATTGCCGATCACCAGATCGGCGGAGCCGAGCAGCGTGGCGATCGCCGGGTCGCATTGCGGCGCGCTGCGATTGGCCACCGCCGAGATATCGCCGACAAAGGCGAACCGCACCGTCCGCGCCGGTGGCGGCTCGATCATGATTCCTGCCGCTGGCGCAAAGCCTTGGCGATCGCCGCTGAGCGAAGGCTTCAAGAAGCGTGGCAGCCAGGACAATTTGTAGGAAAGCGGATAATTCGACACGCGCAGCCTGCACCGGGATGAATGGCCACGATAGACGATGCGCCCGATATAGCGAAGCGCCTCCGTTCGCAATCGTGCGGCCAGAAGCCCGCAGTAGGCGCAACACACAAGATGCGTGTATGGTTGCCGCCGAACGGCATACCGGAGGACCAAGATGACGCGATTTTCGAGCCTGCTGGCATCCGCCCTTCTTCTGCTGCTGCCGGTTGCTTCCACCGGTGCCGCGGCCGCCGAACCGGCCGCCCTGTTCGAGGCAAAAACCGTAGCCGACCGCGACAGCACGCTTGCTGCGCTGGAAGCCGCTGCGCCCACTGATCCTGCGTCGGCCTACGCCACCGGCGCCGGCCAGTTCTTCACCGCGCTGGAGATCCTGGCCGGCGGCCTGCACCGCCACGGTTTCGAAAGCCCGCAATCGTTCATGCTGCCGCTGATGCGGCTGCCGGTGCCGGACAATCCCAATCCCGCGCCACTGACCTACGACGGCTTCCGCGCCATCCTGGTCGCCTTCCGCGATCGGCTGGAAAAGTCCGCAGCCACGCTTGGATCCGTGCCTGCCGATGCCGACATCGGCATCGAGGTCGACCTCACCCGTCTCGGCATCGACCTCAACGAGGACGGCCAGATCGCGCCGGACGAAAGTGCCGCCGCGATCATGGCGTCCCTGTCACGCGGCGGCGGTGCGCCAGACCCGGCCGCACCCGCCCTCACCTTCCGCTTCGACCGCGCCGATGGCTACTGGCTGCAGGGCTATGCCGAATTCCTGATGGCGCAGGCGGATTTCTGGCTGGCGCATGACTTCAGCAACGCCTTCGACGGCTCGTTCCACATGCTGTTTCCGCGCGCAAAACTGCCGCTGCAGGACACGCTCGTGCCGCCGGACGGCGGCATGAGCGGCGGCATGTTGTCGGCCGAGTGGCGCATCGCAGACTTCATCTCGCTGGTTCATCTGGTCAATTGGCCGGTGGTCGAGCCGGAGCGCCGCCAGGCGGCGCGCCGCCACCTCATGGAAATGATCCGGCTGTCCCGCGAAGACTGGAAGGCGATCCGCGCCGAGACCGATAACGACCGTGAATGGCTGCCCGGCCCGCAACAGAAAGGCGGCAGCCCGCTCACCGGCCTGGAGGTCGGCGAGGAGCAGGTCCAGGCCTGGCACGCCGCGCTTGATATGGCCGAGGACCTGCTCGAAGGCCGCACCTTGCTGCCGCATTTCCGCTTCGCCGACAAAGGCATCAACATGAAGCGCTTCTTCGACGAACCAAAGCCCTTCGACCTGGTGCTGTCGATCACCGGCCCGGCCATCGCGCCCTATCTCGACAGCGGAAAGATCCTCACCAGCGAAGAGTTCGACCAAATCCGGCGCCAGTTCGGCGGCGCCGGGTTTTTGACCTTTGCGCTGTGGTTCAACTGAGGGCGCGTTCGACGTCGCTCCTGACACCCTTGTGTCAGCAGCCTGGTTTCCTCTCGCGCCCTTGGCCACTCCGCTCTTTCCATTTTGGCCGATACCTCCCATATTCGGGGCATGGCCAAACTTCCTGACAAAAAGACGCCGCCGCCGGCGCGTGACGATCGTGCTTCGCCGCCCAAGCGGCGCAGCCCGTTGACCGATTTCCTCGATGCGTCGGAGCCATTGCACAAGGGCGGCTTTGCCGAGGCGCCGCAGACCGAATTCTCAGGCACGCCGCTGACCGGCTCGATCGCCGATTGGGCCGAGCAGATCGAGCAGGAAGCCGAAAAGGAAGGGCGCCAAGTCTCCCCCCTTGAGGGGGAGATGTCGCCGAAGGCGACAGAGGGGGTCGGCAAAGGAGGCGCTCAACATGAGGGCACGTCGAGCCCGGCCGCACCGACCCCACCCGGCGGTTCCGCCGCCACCCTCCCCTCAAGGGGGAGGGAAGTCGCCAAGGCGAAAAAGATCCCTGAACGCTCCTCTTCCCCTGGCCGCACGGCGCGCGGCACCTCCATGGGCGGCGCGGCTTCGGCGCGGGAGCGAACCGCGGCCGGCCTCAATCCGGTTGCCGGCCTCGATGTTTCGCTGGAGGAAGCCGAGACCATGGCCTCCGGCGGCGTCACCGCCACCGTGGCGGCGCTGTCGGCGCTGATCGAGTCCGGCAACCCGCTGCACAAGGACGGCGTGCTGTGGACGCCGCATCGCCCAGCCCGGCCCGAAAAATCCGAAGGCGGCATTGCCATCAAGATGGTGTCGGATTTCGAGCCGGCCGGCGACCAGCCGACGGCGATCAAGGACCTTGTCGAGGGCGTCAACGACAACGACCGCACCCAGGTGCTGCTCGGCGTCACCGGCTCGGGAAAAACCTTTACCATGGCCAAGGTGATCGAGGAGACGCAGCGCCCTGCCTTGATCCTCGCCCCCAACAAAACGCTGGCCGCGCAGCTTTATTCCGAGTTCAAGAAATTCTTCCCGGAGAATGCCGTCGAGTATTTCGTTTCCTACTACGACTACTACCAGCCGGAAGCCTATGTGCCGCGGACGGATACCTTCATCGAAAAGGAATCGTCGATCAACGAGCAGATCGATCGCATGCGCCATTCGGCGACGCGCTCGCTGCTGGAGCGCGACGACGTCATCATCGTCGCCTCGGTGTCCTGCATCTACGGTATCGGCTCGGTCGAGACCTACACGGCGATGACCTTCCAGATGCAGATCGGCGACCGGCTCGACCAGCGCGCGCTGCTCGCCGATCTCGTCGCGCAGCAATACAAGCGGCAGGATATCAATTTCGTGCGCGGCTCGTTCCGCGTGCGCGGCGACACGATCGAGATTTTTCCGGCCCACTTGGAAGACCGCGCCTGGCGTATTTCGCTGTTCGGCGACGAGATCGAGGCGATCACCGAATTCGACCCGCTGACCGGCCAGAAGACCGGCGAATTGAAGAGCGTCAAGATCTATGCCAATTCGCACTATGTGACGCCGCGCCCGACCTTGAATCAGGCTATCAAGTCGATCAAGGAAGAGCTCAAGCAGCGGCTGGTCGAACTCGAGCGCGCCGGACGCCTGCTCGAGGCGCAGCGGCTGGAGCAGCGCAGCCGCTTCGACCTCGAGATGCTGGAAGCCACCGGCTCCTGCGCCGGCATCGAGAACTATTCGCGCTATCTCACCGGCCGCCAGCCGGGCGATCCGCCGCCGACCCTGTTCGAGTACATCCCCGACAATGCGCTGGTCTTCATCGACGAAAGCCACGTCACCATCCCGCAGATCGGCGGCATGTATCGCGGCGACTTTCGCCGCAAGGCGACGCTGGCCGAGTACGGTTTCCGTCTGCCGTCCTGCATGGACAACCGGCCGTTGCGTTTCGAGGAATGGGACGCCATGCGCCCACTTTCGGTCGCGGTTTCGGCGACGCCCGGCGCCTGGGAGATGGAGCAGTCCGGCGGCGTCTTTGCCGAGCAGGTCATCCGCCCGACCGGCCTGATCGACCCGCCGGTCGAGGTGCGCCCGGCCAAGACCCAGGTCGACGACGTCGTCGGCGAAATCCGCGAAACGACAAAAGCCGGCTACCGCACGCTGGTCACCGTGCTGACCAAGCGCATGGCCGAGGACCTGACCGAGTATCTGCACGAGCAGGGCATTCGCGTCCGCTACATGCACTCCGACATCGACACGCTGGAGCGCATCGAGATCCTGCGCGACCTGCGCCTCGGCGCCTTCGACGTGCTGGTCGGCATCAACCTTTTGCGCGAAGGCCTCGACATCCCCGAATGCGGCTTCGTCGCCATTCTCGATGCCGACAAGGAGGGTTTTTTGCGCTCCGAAACCTCGCTGATCCAGACCATCGGCCGTGCCGCCCGAAACGTCGACGGCAAGGTCATCCTCTACGCCGACCAGGTCACCGGCTCGATGGAGCGGGCGATGGCCGAGACCAACCGCCGGCGCGAAAAGCAGATGGAGTGGAACGCGGCCAACGGCATCACCCCGGAATCGGTCAAGTCGCGCATCTCCGACATCCTGGACTCGGTCTACGAGAAGGACCACGTCCGCGCCGACATCTCGCAGTTCACCGACAGCGCCGGCGCGATGATGGGCAACAATCTGAAAGCCCATCTCGACGCGATGGACAAGCAGATGCGCGATGCCGCCGCCAATCTCGATTTCGAGAAGGCGGCCCGCATCCGCGACGAGATCAAGCGGCTGCGCGAGATGGAACTGTCCATCTCCGACGATCCGCTGGCCAAATATGCCGACATGGAAAGCCCGGTTTCGGGCCGCGAAAAGGGCAAGCACAACAAGGGCCGCGCCATCCACCGCACGGTGGATGATGACGGCAAGGGTCTGTTCCGCAAGCCCGCGCTCGACGAGATGGGCGCCGACGGCGCCGTGCCGGTCAAAAAGCCGCTCTTCGCCAAACCCTCGCTCGACGCCATGGGCCCGGGCACCGACATGCCGACGCCGGCCGGGGCGGTGTCGCGCTCGCTGTTCAAGAAACAGTCGGCCGAAGAGGCGCACGGCTCCGATTTCGGCATCCCCGGCGAGCCGACCAAGCCGCTGTTCAAGAAGAACTCGCTCGACGAAATGACGGTGCGACGGACTGAAAAGCCTGTTGAGGGAAAAGTGCCGGCCAAGCCACAGCCGATCTCCCCCCAAGTGGGCGCGAAGGAACGCGACGGTTCGGCCAAGCCAGTTGTCCGCCAGCGCGCCGGCATCGGCTCCTACGAAGATCCAGCCGATGCCCGCCGTGAAAAGCGCCGGCCGGGTAAGACGGGCAGGCCGGGACGGTAGCGAGCTTCCCTTCTCCCCTTGTGGGAGAAGGTGGCCGAGCGAAGCTCGGTCGGATGAGGGGTGTTCCAACTTGGCAAAAGCGGTGCTCCGTCCAGCACCCCTCAACCGTCTCGGCGCTGCGCGCCGATCCACCTTCTCCCACAAGGGGAGAAGGTGGAGCATAGCCACTTGCCATCGGCCCCTCCCCTGGTGTAGCCAGTTCTACAACTCGAACGTCTTGAAAGGAGGGCTGCGTGTTGTTTTCCCACCACCGTCAGCGCGGCCCTGTCCCTGCCCTGCGAGCTTGCTTGCAGGGCTGACCAGAGACGGTCCGGGTTCTCCCGCTTCGATTTTCTTGGTCCTGCCCTTCGTGGTGCTGCAACGCCGAGCCTGATGGCCAGCCTGCGCACCGTCAAAGTGCATCGAACCGGAATTCATTCCGGGCAGACCAGAGAAACCAACATGGCCCTGATCAGCCTCAAGTCCCTCGGCGTCACCATGAGTGCGCCGCTCTTCTCCAACCTTGATCTCAGCATCGGCACCGGCGACCGGCTCGGCATCGTCGCCGCCAACGGCCGCGGCAAGTCTACCTTGCTGAAGTGCCTGACCGGCGAGATGGAGCCGACATCCGGCGACATCACCCGCACGCGCGGCCTGCGCGTCGGCTATGTCGAGCAAGCCATTCCCGCAGCATTGGCCGAGCGAGGCTTTCAGCAGGTGGTGGCCGACGCCTTGCCGGCCGAGCAGGCCGAAAGCGAGCAATGGCGCGTCGATGTCGTTCTCGATTCACTCGACGTGCCGCAGCCGATGCGCGAGCGGCCGATGCGGGCCTTGAGCGGCGGCTGGCAAAGACTGGCGCTGATCGCCCGCGTCTGGGTCACCGATCCCGATGTCCTGCTTCTCGACGAGCCGACCAACCATCTCGACCTCGCCAAGATCAGCCAGCTCGAAACCTGGCTGAACGCACTGCCGCGCGAGGTGCCGGTGGTGATCGCCAGCCACGATCGGGCTTTCCTCGACGCAACGACCAACCGGACGCTGTTCCTGCGCCCCGAGCAGTCGCCGGTATTTTCGTTGCCCTATTCGCGGGCGCGCGATGCGTTGAGCGAAGTCGACGCCTCGACCGAGCGCAAGTTCCAGCGCGACATGAAGGTGGCGCAGCAATTGCGCCGGCAGGCGGCCAAGCTCAACAACATCGGCATCAATTCGGGCAGCGACCTTTTGACGGTCAAGACCAAGCAGCTCAACCAGCGCGCCCAGCGCCTCGAGGAGGTCGCAGCACCGGCGCACCGCGAAAAATCGGCCGGCGCGATAAAGCTCGCCAATCGCGGCACCCATGCCAAGGTGCTGATCACGATCGACGACGTGGCGGTCGAAACGCCTGACGGCACGCTGCTGTTCAGGATCGGCAAGCGCCACATCTGCCAAGGCGACCGCATCGTGCTGCTCGGCCGCAACGGCGTCGGCAAGTCGCGGCTGATCAGCCTGATCAGAGATGCCGTCGTCGAGCCAGATACAGCAATACAAGGCGTGAAGGTGACGCCGTCGACGGTGCTCGGCTACAGCGACCAGGCATTGTCGGGCATCAGCGGCGACGACACGCCGCTGGCGATGCTCTCGCGCCGATTCGATGTCGGCGAGCAGCGCGCCCGCTCGCTGCTGGCGGGCGCAGGCGTCAGCATCGACATGCAGGAGCGCAGGATCGGCGTGCTGTCGGGCGGACAGAAGGCGCGGCTGATGATGCTGGCGCTCAGGCTCGCCAATCCCAACTTCTACCTGCTCGACGAGCCGACCAACCATCTCGACATCGACGGCCAGGAGGCGCTGGAGGCGGAATTGCTCGGCCATCAGGCGAGTTGCGTGCTGGCATCGCACGACCGCTCCTTTATCAGGGCGATCGGCAACCGTTTCTGGCTGATCGAGAAGCGGCGGCTGGCCGAGATCGACAATCCTGAAGACTTCTTCCGATCGGTGGCAGAAGCGGACGGTTGAAGCTTTGCGGCAAAAAAATCTGACGCTCTGTCGGATCATGGCCGCGCGCCACGTCCTTGGGATGCCGACACGGTGATGCCGGCGCCAATCGAGGAGAGAGCATCATGTCCATTCTGTCATCCGTAGGTCGCATAGCGACCCGTTACTCGGCGGCTCGCGCCCGCTACCGCAGCGAGCGCGCCCTGCTTTCATTGCCGATCGAACTGCGCAAGGACATCGGCTGGCCGGAGATCGTCGTCGACGCGCAAAACAGCCGCCGGATTGCAATCTCCCTGTCCGAGGCAAGATGATAAGAGACCAACCGGCCGCAGCGGCGCCGTCATCAGCCCTGCGCGTCGCCCAGGGTCACTCCAACCGCCGGCGGTCCGGCGCATTTGGTCCCGGCATTAAAAAATGCATCTGACGTGTAGGATCGCATCCGCTTCATTCGTCCTGTGGTCCGCAAGGTCAAACCAAACGCAGAGAGGAGCAAAAAGATGAACGACCAGCCCCAAACCCAGCCTAAAGCGAAAGTCCTCGGCGGATTGACGCCCTACCTTCAACTGGACGGCGCCTTCAAGGCTTCGGAATTCTATCAGAAGGCGTTCGGCGCCGAGCAGGTGTTCTTCTACCCGCCGGACGAGCAGGGCCGGACGATGCACATCCATCTCCACATCAACGGTTCGACCTTGATGATTTCCGACTTCTATCCCGAGCACGGAATGGCCCCGGTGAAGCCGCAGGGCTTCACCATGCAGCTGCATCTCGGCAGCGACGACATCGACGCCTGGTGGCAGCGCGCCATCGATGCCGGTTGCAAGGTCGGCACGCCGCTGCAGGTGATGTTCTGGGGCGATCGCTGGGGTCAGTTGACTGATCCCTTCGGCGTGGAGTGGGCGATGAACGCGCCAGTAAAGGCGGCGTAGCGCCACCGTTTTTTCCTTCTCCCCTTGTGGGAGAAGGTGGATCGGCGCGCAGCGCCGAGACGGATGAGGGGTGCTGGAAGAAACGAGACGTTGGTGTTTCCCTGGAACACCCCTCATCCGACCGAGCTTCGCTCGGCCACCTTCTCCCACAAGGGGAGAAGGAAAATCCAACAAGGAGAACCACAATGTCCTATGTCGATGGTTTCGTACTCGCCGTGCCCAAGGCGAATCTCGATGCCTACAAGGAAATGGCGCGGCTGGGCGGCACTGTCTGGATGGAGCATGGCGCGCTTGCCTATGTCGAGTGCATTGGCGACGACGTGCCCTATGGCGAAATGACCTCGTTCCCGCGCGCCGTGCAGGCCAAGGACGACGAGATCGTCGTCTTCTCGTGGGTCGTCTATGAATCGCGGCAGAGCCGCGATGCGGTGATGGCCAAGGTCATGGCCGATGAGCGGCTGAAGTCCGACTGGTCGGCGATGCCGTTCGACGGCAAGCGCATGATCTTCGGCGGCTTTCAGCCCTTCATTGAGTTGTAGGCCCGCATTACGCCAGCCGGTCGAGCAGCGGCTTGAGCCGGTCGCCATAGCGCTTCCACAGATCGACCGAGCCCTGGTACATCGGCTGGCGCACCTGCGCCGCCGACGCCGTGCGCACCGGCCGGTCGGTCTCGTGGAACGACAGCACTGCATCGTCCCATGGCAGGCCGAGATAGGCGATCAGCGCCCGCGTCTGCGCTTCCTGGTCGGCGACGAAATCCTCGTAGCGCACATCATGCACGACATCAGGCAGAACGGTGCGCCAATGCGCCATGATGTCGGTGTAGAGATTGTGGAAATCGGCAAGCTCGCCGAGGTCGTAGCCGTAGCGGTGGCTGTCGCCGCGGAAATGCACCTTGTAGATCGACAGGCAGGTCGCCGCCGCGTCGCGCGCGCAATGGATGATCTTGGCCTTGGGCAGCATCAGATGGATGAAGCCGACCAAAAGGAAATTGCCGGGCATCTTGTCGGTGACATGCCGGAAACCCGGATAGCGGGCGTGCAGCAGGTCCAGATAGGCCTGGCCTGCCTCGGCAAAGGCTTTGTCGGGCATGTCGGCAATCCCGCTGGGGAAACCGCCCTTCATACCAGGCGGAAACTGTTTTCCCACCGCCGTCTTCAAAATGCCGAGCTCGCCCGCGCCATAGACTTGGCGGTGGCTGGCGATGATCTGCTCGACAAGCGTGGTGCCGGAGCGCGGCATGCCGACGACGAAGATCGGCGTGTCGTCGGCAATCCCGCTCGGTCTGTGCTTGTCGAAGAAGGCCTTGTCGAACACCGCCTTCATCGTTTCGAATTCGGCGCGTGTCTTGTCCGCATCATAGTCGATGCCCATGCGGCGGATGGCATTGCCTTCGGCGAAATAATCGAAGGCACGGCCATAATCCTTGAGATCGTCATTGGCCTTGCCGAGGCCGAACGAAAGCTGCATGCGCGCCAGGCTGCCGTCCGGCGCCTTGGCGTGCTGCTCCTCCATCCCGGCAAGCTCGGCGTCGCGCTCCTGCTGGCGCTTGACCTGGGTGAGCAGCAGCCAGGCCCTGGCCATGCCGGGATCGACCGCCAGCGCCTGCCGGAAATGCTCCGCTGCCTCTGCGAGGCTGCCCTTCTCCATCAGCCCGACGCCCAGCCCGTGCAGCAGGTCGGCGTCCTTCGGCCGAATTGCCAATGCTTCGCGGAAGACGGCGAGCGCCTCGTCGAGCCGCCCAGCCTCCTGCAGCGTTTCGGCAAGCCCGATGCGGGCGCGGACATGGAACGGGTTGCGGCCGATGGTGCCGCGATAGATCTCCTCCGCGCCCTCGAACTGGCCGAGTTGCTTCAGCGAGGAGCCGAGATTGTCGCGCGCCGCGAGTTGCTCCGGCCGGATTGCCACCGCGCCACGGAAGAAATCGACGGCTGCACCGACACGGCCGAGGTCGCGCATCACCGTGCCGAGATTGTTGAGGAAATCTGGATTCTTGGGTTGCAGGCGCACCGACTGTTCGAGGAGATCAAGTCCTTCGGCGCTGCGCCCGGTCTGGTGCAGCAGCAAACCGAGAAAATGTGCTGCCGCCGCATGATTGGCCTTTTGCGCCAGCACCTGCCGGTAGAGCATCTCGGCTTCCTGCCGGCGCCCCGCCTGATGCAATTGCAGTGCCTGCTGCACGCGCTGGTCGAGCCCCAGCGGCGGCTGTCCGCCTGAGCCGAAATTGCCGCCCGCGCCTGCCGGTCTTCTCGGATCTCTGTTGATGGGAAACCTGCCGTGTTTTGTCCGCCTGCCGCGATCTAAGCCATCGGCGCGGCAGGTTCAAGGGTTCGCAGGCCAGCTTGCCGGAAATCCTGGGTTCATGGGCCGGCCGTGTCAGATCAGGCGGTTGGTCTCCGCAACCTGTCTGGCCCGCCGCAGCGTGCCGTCGGTATCGGCGATCCTGCGCCTTGCTGCCTCGTCACTTCGTATCGTCAGCCGTGCCGACACGACTTTCGCAGGCCCGGCGACCTGCTTGACAATCGGCTTGATGGTTACGGTCGAACCATCAGGTGTTTTCACGGAAAACATGATTTTTCCTTTCAGATGTAAATAAAAATCGAAGCCGGGATGAATTTTTCCGGCACAATCTCAAACAATTCTTGTGAAGTTTCCGGACCGTATCACCATTTCCCAAATAGCCCTAGAAAAGTAAATTTACGACAAGGTCGGCGACGGGCTGGAATCTTCTTGAATAAACCGCATTTTGGGATTAGTGAATTGAGATCGTTTTTTGGGCCAAGCTTGGCATCTCGCGGGTCAGAAGTTCTCGACCCGCCAAACTCATTCCAGATCGCCGATACCCAAATTGCCGATACCCAAATTGCCGAACAGGGACCCACGACCTTAGGTCCCGGTGCCGCGAAGCGGGCACCACCCTATCGGATCCAAGACGACACTTCGAGGCACGAGAATGTCTGGCCGAACTACCCATTCCATCGCGCATTTCGAGGCACCCTTCATGATTGGCGGCCTGGAAGGACAATTGCCGGCCGGCGACTACGACATCGACCACGATGAGGAGCTTGTCGATGGCATCTCGTGGCTTGCCTGGCGCCGTGTCGCCACATTCATCCACCTGCCGGCAAGGACGGTGAAAAGCCAGACCAGCCAATTGGTCGCCATCGACTTCGCCGAACTCGAAACCGCGCTGAGGCGGGACCAGGAGAATGCCGCATGATCCGCTTCCAGCAGAACGCGCGCCCGCGCACCGACACCCCTGCGCATCTTTTCGCGATCGGCCAGACCGTTCGCATGAAGAGCCGCACCGGCCTTGTTCAGAAGACCGCCGAACTGTTCCAGATCAAAAGCAGGCTGCCGGTCAAGGACGGCTCGCCGCAATACCGCATCCGCAGCAACGAGGAGACCCATGAGCGGGTCACCACGGAAGACAATCTCGAAGTGGCCGACGATCCAAACAGCTAGCCGCCCATCAACCGTCGCCACCATGTTCATCAATCACGAGGGACCAGGAAATGGCCAAGGGTCAACAGCGCAGCAACCGCGAGACACGCAAGCCCAAGAAGGACAAGACGGCGGCAAAACCGATCTCCCCCTTCGGCTCGGCTGTGAAGCAGGCGGAAGCCGGTTTGAAACCGAAGTCCAAGGGCTAGCGGCGGACGGATGAGCAGCCCTGCATTCATCCAGCCATCGCGGGCTGGATTAAAGATCACGTAATTTCGAAGCCCTATAAGGTCCGCTGGAACCGGGCCCGATCACGGTTGGCTGCCTGGCGGGCCGCGCGCGAAATCGTCGCTCGCAGCCGAAGGCAGGGAGGCGCACATGGACAGGTCGCGCATCATCGTGACTGCGGTGGTGCTGGCCCTGCTCGGGGCGATAGTGCCCATCGCGGCGATGTTCCACTTTTCATGGGTCCTGGCGGTTCAAGAAGAACACGAGCGGCTGGAGCTGTTCGCCAACCGCGCGATCGCCAGGGCCAGCATATCCCTCAAGGATGCAGCCGGCGCGTTGCGGGAGATCGACCGGTTCACCGGCGACCGCTGTTCGGTGGACCACATTGCCCGCATGCGGCGGCTCACCATCAACACGCGCTCGATCGAAGAAATGGGCTATTTCGAAAACGGCCTGCTCAAATGCACATCCTGGGGACCGACCGAAGGAAGCGTTGCGCAAGCCGCACCGGATTTCACCGCTGCAGACGGCGTTGCCGTTACTGCCCGGATACGGCCCCTGGCCAACCAGGACCATCCGCTGATGGCCCTGCAGTACAAGCGCCATAATGTCCTTATCGACCCCCTGCGCTTTGTCGACATCGTCGTCGATCCCGACGTTCAGCTTGCCCTCGCGACAAACACGGGCGTCCTGCTCAGCGCGCTGAACGGGCCTGATCCTGCCCGCATCGGCAAGATCATCGCCGACCCGGGCAAAGGCCTGGATGACGGTCATCTGTTTGCCGCGGTGCGCGGGACGGACTGGATTGCCGTCGCCACCGAACCGGAAAGCCAGATTGTCGACAGCGTGCGTCGGCGGCAATTGCTGTTGCTTCCCCTCGGCGCTTTCATCGCCGCCTTCATCATCGGCATGGTTGTCTGGCTGTCACGGCGGCGGCTGTCGCCGCTTGGAGAATTGCAGATTGCCGTGCGCAAGCACGAGTTTATCGTCCACTATCAGCCGATCGTCGCGCTCAGGACAGGCAATTGCGTGGGTGCCGAAGCGCTGGCGCGCTGGAGACGACCCGACGGCTCGCTGGTCCGGCCCGATCTTTTCGTCCCGCTGGCCGAAGAGAGCGGCCTGATCGCGGCAATCACTGACCAGATCATCGCCCTTGTTGTTTTGGACCTGAAAAAACTTCTTGTCGCCAATCGTTCGCTCCACATCGCGATCAATCTCAGCCCGGCCGACGTCAGAACGGCAAGGGTCCTTCCGGTCATCGAAAAGGCCCTGCAGCACACCGGAATTCAGCCTCGGCAGATCTGGCTGGAGGCGACGGAGCGCGGTTTCGTCGACGTCGATTCAGCGCGTTCGACCGTCATTCGCGCCCGCGAGCTTGGCCATGCGGTCGCAATCGACGACTTCGGCACAGGCTATTCGAGCCTGTCCCATCTCGAGGGCCTGCCGCTCGATGCGCTGAAGATCGACAAGTCGTTCATCGACACGATCGCTACGGATTCGGCCACCAGTTCCGTCACGCCGCATATCATCGACATGGCCAAGACGCTGAAGCTGAAGATCATTGCCGAGGGCGTTGAGACACAGGCACAGGTCGACTATCTGATGGAACGCGACGTCGACTATGGTCAGGGTTGGTTGTTTGCCAAACCTATGCCCGCGGCCGAGTTCATCGCCTATTGCCGTAAGGCCAGGCTGCCGGCGTAGAAGCAAGAGCCGCCAGCTGCGCTCGCGCGGCTGCCCCCAGTTGATGGATGAGCCTCCCCGCCCGGAGACGGGGAGGAAACCAGCCTCTCAGCAGGGACCGTCGTCGACGATGCGATAGTCGGCGGCGCGAGCCTCGCAGGCGTTGGGGAAGGTGCGCAACGCGCTGCCGCGGCGGGCGCAGACCGGGCGGTATTCGCGCGTGCAGAATGTCTGCTCTCCATCACCGCCACCGTCGCGGCACCGGCCGTCGCTGATGATGCGATATCCGGCCCGCTCGGCAAGGCAGGCATTGGCGAAGGTCTGGCGGTCGCCACCGCGCCGGGCGCAGACCGGATCATATTGTCTGGTGCAAAATTGCGGCTCGGGCCGAGGCGGGCGGTACCCCGGTCCGTCCTCCTCCACCACCACCGCGGTACAGGCTGCAAGAACCGCCGACAGCAACAGGATGGCAAAACCCTGTCGCGAGAAGATTGCCGCAGGAAATTTCATCACCAGACCTCCCTCGAGCCCCCGCTCCAATGCATGTCACCCAAAGCATGCCCACAGGACTCTGACCCGAGGGTGCGAAGCGGTTTGGGACAACGGCATGCCAAAAAATGAAGCCGATCCTCGCCATTCCACCCGCCGAATGCAACCCCTGTTTGCAGGCTCCCAGCCTGCGTGGCGGGGCTATGGCCGACGACCACCGGGCGAGAACACCGCTTTGTCGATGCCGTGCGTGCGGACGCGCCCATGAGCGGCCGTCGGCGCTACCTTGCAACCACCGCGTTTCCGTGCGATAAATTTTGTGTTCGGGCATTTGCGACCCGGAGAGCGGAACGTTTTGGACGACCTTTCCCCGATACTGTGAATCTCTGACGGCCCCGTTTTTCGGCGGGGGGTTTTGACCATGCGCCAATGCATGACTGCCGAAGCAACCACCGGGACTTGCCCACGGCGTCAGGCGGCGGGCAAACCACAAAGACTGACACGGGTGAAGGAGTTTCCCCAATGGCCCAGACCGGCACCGTTAAATTCTTCAACGCTACCAAAGGCTTCGGCTTCATCACGCCAGATGACGGCGCCAAGGATGTGTTCGTTCACATCTCCGCGATCGAGGCTTCGGGCCTGCGCACGCTCGTCGATGGCCAGAAGGTCACGTTCGATGTCGAGCCCGACCGCATGGGCAAGGGACCGAAGGCGGTCAATCTCCGCGCGGACTGAATCGTCGGCGCGCGCACGTCCGCGCGGACGTGCCAGGAACGAGCCCGAGGCCGCTCCAAAGGCCTTGAACCGGCTTTCAGCGCCGGACCCGAGTTTCGAAGGCGCGGCGGTTTCGTCGCGCCTTTTTTCGTGGCAGGGCGGCAAGCCACTGCTCGCAAAACTTTCTCTTGCCGATGGCGCTAAAATAAACGACAAATTTCCACTCGGGCATTTGCCGGCCCGAGACTGGACTTGATGGGATCAAAGGAGCTTCCCATGCCGCAGACCGGCACCGTCAAATTCTTCAATCATGCCAAAGGCTTCGGCTTCATCACGCCGGATGATGGCGCGAAGGATGTCTTCGTCCATATTTCGGCCGTGCAGGCGTCGGGTCTTCCCGGTCTTGAGGATGGGCAGAAGGTAACATTCGACACCGAGCCGGACAAGCGCGGCAAGGGTCCGAAAGCCGTCAACCTGTCGATCGGCTGAGCCGAGTTCGAGACAGCGTCGGACGATCCGCTGACGCAGCTCCGCTCCTTGTTGAGCATACGATATTTGTGCCTTGCGCCATGCCTGATCGATGAATCGACTGGTCCCAGCCCGCCAATTTCGTTCAGCCCCCGTTCAGCCACGGTCACCTATTAATCTTCGGTAAAGCCGGACCGCATCCCCCAGATTACCCGGGCCGCAGATTACCCGGGCCGGCATGAAGGAGACCGAGATGAACCGAATTTTCAAGACCGCCGTCCTGTCCGCCGCAATTGTTGCAACCACGCTCGCGACCTTGCCGGCGGCCAGCGCTGGTGACTGGCGCCACCGGCACCACCATCGTGGTAATGGCGATGCGATCGCGGCAGGCGTCCTTGGCCTCGCGGCCGGCGCCCTGATCGTTGGTGCGCTTAACAACCCGCAGCCCAGCTATTACGACCCCGGCTATGACGATTATGGTCGTTATCCACGGCCCGCCCCGGTGCGCCGCTACTACGCGGAACCGCGGGTCGTCTACAATGACGGCTATGCCGAGCCATGGACCCGTGGCTGGTATGAATATTGTTCGGATCGCTATCGGTCTTTCAACGCCCGCACCGGCACGTTCACCGGCTATGACGGCGAACAGCATTTCTGCACCGCGAACTGAGGCTTCCCTGCCCCCCAAAAAGCGCTGTCCGCAAGGCCAGCGCTTTTTTTTCGGCGTCATAAGGAAAGGAGAGACCGACGCGCGCCGCGTGAAGCTCCGCAGCCACGACGCCTTTAAATCAGGAAGGGGTTGCTCCGGCGCTCCTCGCCGAAGCGGCCGCCGGGACCATGGCCGCAGATGAAGCCGATGTCGTCGCCGAGCGGCAGAAGCTTGTCCTTGATCGAGGCGATCAACGCGGCGTGGTCGCCGCCCGGCAGATCGGTGCGCCCGACCGAGCCGCGGAACAACACGTCGCCAACATGGGCGAACTTCGCAGCACGATTGTAGTAGACGACATGGCCGGGCGCGTGGCCCGGGCAATGAAAGACTTCGAACGCGTGCTGGCCGAACGAGACGGTATCGCCTTCGCCGAGAAAGCGGTCGGGCACGCAGTTGCGCACCGGCTCGGTGATGCCGTAGTGTTTCGCCTGCTTCTCGAGATTGGCAAGCAACGGACGGTCGGCCTCATGCGGGCCGATGATCTCGATACCGAGCGCGTCCTTCAGCTCCATGGCGCCGCCGGCGTGGTCGATGTGACCATGCGTGATCCAGATCGCGCCGGCGTTGATCGCATTGTCCTTGAGCACTGCCAGCACCTTGTCGATGTCGCCGCCGGGATCGACGACGACGCCTTGCCTGTCGTCCATGTCGAAGAGGATGGTGCAGTTTTGCTGGAAGGCCGTGACCGGCACGATGCCGGCGTTGAGCTGACCCATGATCGTCCTTTCGCTGTGTCGCTTCTGATTTAGAGACACACGCGAACGTCGTCCACCGCATCCGGCTGTCGCGACAACGCAAAAATGAAATGGGCGGCCGAAGCCGCCCACGCAAAGCCCGAAACCGCTAAAGCGCGTCGCGGCTGAATGGATTCATGCGACGCGCTTTAGGTTATTGTTTTTATGCATATCGTTATCGCAAAACCGCTGCGCACCTCGGGTCAGGCCCTGGAGGGCATGCTTTTGCGCGACATGCATTTGGCTTACTTCTTCGTCGCGTTCATGACCGCGCCGATGATGGCCGTCAGAATGGCGCCACCACCGGCACCGCCGAGGATGTTCTGGACATTCAGCGCGCTGCCCAATCCGCCCGTTGCCGCTGCGGCTGCAGCCGGATCGATCGTGCCACCGCCGAGCAGGCTGCCGAGGATGGCCGCACCGCCGACGCCGCCAAGGGCGCCGCCGAGGATTTTGGTAAGCTGCCCCATTGCCGCTGTCTTGAGCGCGGCGCCCACCGACTGGCCACCAATGACACCCATAATCACCTGAACAATGATCTGAAGAAGCGTGTTCATGTCCATATTACCAGTCCCTCCATAGCTGCCAGCCTCCCGGGCCGACAGCATCATGAGACGCCGAACTGGACGAAAGTCAAATGCCGAGGTGCTTAAATAAAAGGGGCAGTCCGAAAACCGCCCCTACTTGTTAAAAAAGTTGTGACTTTCGTTATTCTGCGGCAATCGCATGCTTGGGTTGAACGGCTGCAGAATAGTCGTTCATCAGAGTCTTGGCGATTTCGCCCACCTCGAATCGGTATGGACCGATCTCTGAAACGGGCGTCACCTCGGCCGCCGTTCCGGTGAGGAAGCACTGCTGGAAGCCTTCGAGTTCTTCCGGCATGATGGTGCGCTCGATCACCTCGAAGCCGCGATCCTTGGCAAGACCAATGACTGTACGGCGGGTGATGCCGTCGAGGAAGCAATCGGGGGTGGGTGTGTGGATCTTGCCGTCCTTGACGAAGAAGATGTTGGCGCCGGTTGCTTCCGCAACCTGGCCGCGCCAGTCGAGCATCATGGCGTCGGCATAGCCTTTGGCTTCGGCGGCATGCTTGGACATGGTGCAGATCATGTAGAGGCCGGCAGCCTTCGATTTCGACGGCGCGGTGCGCGGATCGGGGCGGCGCCATTCGGCCAGATCGAGGCGGATGCCCTTCAGCTTCTGTGCCGGATCGAAATAGCTGGGCCACTGCCAGATGGCGATGGCGCAGTTGATCCGGCTGTTTTGCGCCGAGACGCCCATCTGTTCGCTGCCGCGCCAGGCGATCGGCCGGACATAGGCATCCTGAAAACCCTGCTTCTTCAACAGCGTGCGGCAGGCGTCGTCGATCTCGGCAACCGAATAGGGAATCTTGAAGCCGAGCAGGCGTGCCGATTCGTGCAGGCGCTCGCTGTGGTCGGTCAGCTTGAAAATCTCGCCGCCATAGGCGCGTTCGCCCTCGAAGACCGCGCTGGCGTAGTGCAGGCCATGGGTCAGCACGTGGATCTTGGCGTCGGCCCATTGGACGAACTCGCCGTTCATCCAGATAAAGCCGTCCATTTGGTCAAAGGGAACGGATGCCATGGTAACCTCCCGCGGGCGGCCGCCCGCACATTATCGTTGCGCGTTTCTTGTCAGCCGCACCGGGCGGCCACTATCTCGAAGCGTAGGCGGATATATAAGGTCTGGCAAACACAGGAAGTTCCGGAAAAACGGCTTTCCCTTGCCTTTTCGTTCGCAATCCGCCGAAAAGCTTGTCAAAAATTACCATTGCCGGGAAATTACGTCAATAGTACTGACATAATTTCCCTTTCGCACGGAGAAAAGATGACGGATCGCAGCCACCCAGCCGGAAAACCGATCAGGACGGCGATCACCGACGAGGACGGCATCGACTTTGCCATCATCGAACTGTTCTTCTTCGCCTATCGCGATTTTACCTCCGATCCGGACCAGATCCTGTCCGACTATGGTTTCGGCCGCGCCCATCACCGGGTCCTGCATTTCGTCAATCGCAGGCCGGGCCTGACGGTCGCCGAACTCCTCGACGTGCTGAAGATCACCAAGCAGAGCCTGGCGCGCGTGCTCAAGCAACTGATCGATACCGACCACATCGTCCAGTTGCAGGGTCCGCGCGACCGCCGCCAGCGCGAGCTCTATCCGACAGCCAAGGGTCGCGCCCTGGCGCTGGCGCTGGCACGGCCACAGTCACGCCGCATCCATGCTGCATTGGAAGATTCCGGAGCCACCGAACGCGCCTTGATCGAGCGCTTCCTGGAAGCGATGGTCAATCCGGAACTAAGGGCGCAGATCGACATTGTGCCCGCAAAAACGTCAGGGAAAAGCCATGGAGACCATTGACAGGGTTGATCAACCGGCAGCACCGGACGACGATGCGCCGCATCTGCTGGTGATTGATGACGATACCCGTATCCGCAATCTTCTCAAACAATATCTGACCGAAAACGGCTTTCGCGTCACTGTTGCCGGAAATTCCGGCGAAGCGCGGCGCAAGCTCGCCGGCCTCGATTTCGATCTGCTCGTGCTCGATATCATGATGCCGGGCGAAACCGGCGTCGATCTCGCCAAGGCATTGCGGGCAACCAAGAACGTGCCGATCCTGATGCTTACCGCGCTGTCCGAGACCGACAGCCGGATCACCGGGCTCGAGGCCGGCGCCGACGACTATCTGCCGAAGCCTTTCGATCCCCGAGAATTGATCCTGCGCATCAACAACATCCTGCGCCGCGGCGGTCCTGCAACGACGCCCAAGGTCGAGCAGCTGGTTTTCGGGCCTTACACGTTCCAGATCGCCAGGCGGGAACTCAAGCGCGGCGGCGAGGCTCTGAAGCTGACCGACCGCGAGCAGGAGATCCTGGCGATCTTCGCGGCCCGGGCCGGGGAAACGATACCGCGTCATGAACTTGTCGGCGACGAATCCGAAGTCGGCGAGCGCACCATCGACGTCCAGATCAACAGGCTGCGCCGCAAGATCGAGCGCGATCCGTCCAATCCGGTCTGGCTGCAGACCGTGCGCGGTATTGGGTATCGGCTCAGCGTGGAATAGACTGCCGCCCGCAGCCCCTTGTCGAGCGGCTGCGGATGAGCAAAAAGGGCGAATGGCGACCACGCAACTGGAACGGCCGGGAGATCGCGGCTTGAGCGCTCGCGCCAGGCGGGCGCTGAAGGCCGTGCCGCTTGCCTGGAAACGGTTCTGGCGCCTGGTTTCGCTTTACATGCCGAAGCGGCTCTATGCCCGCTCGCTGATCATCGTCATCGCGCCGATGATCCTGCTGCAATCGGTCCTCGCCTTTGTCTTCATGGAACGCCACTGGCAGACCGTGACGCAGCGCCTGTCGCAGGCCACGGTCCGCGACATTGCCGCGATCGTCGACCTGGTGGAAACCTATCCGCACGACGCCGACTACGCCAACATCATCCGCATCGCGCAGGATCGCATGCAGCTGAAGATCGACTTGCTGCCGCCCGATCCTCTGCCGGCGCCCGGTCCAAAGCCGTTCTTCTCGATCCTCGACGAAATTCTCTCGTCCGAGATCACCCATCAGATCAACCGTCCGTTCTGGATCGATACGGTCGGCAATTCCAATATCATCGAGGTCCGCGTCCAGCTCGAAGGCAAGGTGCTGCGCGCCTTCGTGCGCCGCAGCCAGGCCTATGCCTCGAACACGCACATTTTCCTGATCTGGATGGTCGGCACCTCGCTGGTGCTGCTGATGATTGCCATCCCGTTCCTGCGCAACCAGATCCGGCCGATCCTGACGCTGGCCGAGGCCGCCGAAAGTTTCGGCAAGGGCCGGCCGATGCCGCTCGATTTCCGCCCGCGCGGTGCCGAGGAGGTTCGCCGCGCCGGCTTTGCCTTCATCCAGATGCGCGAACGCATCGAACGCCAGCTCGAACAGCGCACCGCCATGCTGAGCGGCGTCAGTCACGATTTGAGGACCATCCTCACGCGCTTCAAGCTGCAGCTTGCGCTGACCGGGACCAAGGCCGACACCGAGGCGCTCGGCCAGGACATCGACGACATGCAGTCCATGCTGGAAGGCTATCTCGCCTTTGCCCGCGGCGAGGCAACGGAAGACGCCGGCCGTTTCAACCTTGAAGCCTATTTCGACAAGCTCGGCGAGGAGGCGACGCTGCGCAAGCGCAAACTGTCGACCTCGCTCGCCGGCGATCCAAATGTGCATGTCCGGCCCCACGCCTTTGCCCGGCTGTTGTCCAATGTCGTCGGCAACGCCTTCCGTTACGCCAAGACGGTTGAGATCAACGCCAACCACGGCCGCGGCTCGCTGCTCGTCACCATCGACGACGACGGTCCGGGCATTCCGCCTGAAAAGCGCGAGCACGTGTTCAAGCCTTTCGTGCGGCTTGACGAAGCCCGCAACCTCGATGCCAGCGGCACCGGCCTTGGCCTTGCCATCGCACGCGACATTGCCCGCAGCCATGGCGGCGACATCATGCTCGACAAGAGTCCGCTCGGCGGCTTGCGCGCCGTCATCAAGGTTCCGGCCTGATTAGAATGACGCTGCGTCCTTGGGCGCACTAACACGTTGAAGCTACGCATCGTGCTTTCAGGTGGTTGTAGACGACCTTCGGCACTGCCTTCATCGGCGCGTCATGAAACCATGCTGAAGAGCGCGCATGAAGCGCGTGATCCCGATTGATTCGGCCTTGCGGCCCCACATCAAGGAAACCGACGACCTTTCACGCAAAGGCCTGCTATGCGCATCCTGATGGTCACCGACGCCTGGCGCCCGCAAGTCAACGGCGTTGTCCATACGCTGGAACGGCTTTCAGAAACCCTGAAATCCTTCGACGTCGAGACGGACTTCCTGACCCCGAATATCTTTCGCACCTTGCCGCTGCCGACCTACCCGGACATCCGGCTGGCGCTGACGACGCCAGGCCGCGTGGCGCGCCTGATCGAAGCGCGCAATGCCGATCATATCCATATCGTCACCGAAGGCCCGCTCGGTATCATGGCGCGGCGCTATTGCCGCAAGGCAGGCCGGCCGTTCACCACAAGCTATCACACGCGCTTTCCGGAATATCTGAGCGCGCGGCTGCCAATACCGGAAGCCTGGGCCTATCGCTGGCTTCGCGATTTCCACAATTCCGGACAAGGCACGCTGGTCGCCACCCAGTCTCTGGCGGACGATCTGGCGGCGCGCGGCTTCACCAAGCTCAGGCCATGGACGCGCGGCGTCGATACCGACCATTTCCGGCCGGACAAGAAAAAGGATATGGGGCTCGAGCGACCGATCTTCCTCTGCGTTGGCCGCGTCGCGATCGAAAAGAACCTGGCCGCCTTCCTCGACCTGGATTTGCCCGGCAGCAAGGTGGTCGTCGGCGAGGGACCTGAGTTGGCCAGGCTCAAGGGCAGATACAACGATGCCCATTTCCTTGGCCACCGCCCGAACGACGAACTGGCCGAAATCTATGCCTCGGCCGATGTCTTCATTTTTCCCAGCCGCACCGACACGTTCGGCAATGTCATCATCGAGGCGCTGGCCAGCGGCACGCCGGTCGCAGCCTATCCGGTGACCGGGCCGATCGACATTGTCGGCGACGGCGTCGGCGGAGCGGTGTCGAACGATTTGCGTGAGGCCGCGCTCGCCGCGCTCGACGTCGACCGCGAAGAGGCGCGCCAACGGGCCATGCGCTACAGCTGGAAGGCCTGCGCGGAGATGTTCCTGGAAACGGTTGGAGAGGCGCTGGGCAGCCAGCGAAAACTGACACCACCTTTCGTCATCCACGGGCGAAGCGGCGGCAACGCCGGCGCGCAGACCCGAGGATCCATTTCGTGACCTGCGAGCGGCCCCTTCGGTGAAGAACTTGTTGGGTTGAGGCGGCGGCGGCTCCACAGGTCCATCCGGAACGCTTTGCCGAAACCAGGGAAGCGGAGGCGCTGATCGATCTCAATTACTTGCGCGAGCCAGGGTGCAGCTCTTGGCGTCCGACTGGATCGTGACTGCGCTAGCTGGGGCAGCGACCCGGTAACGGACCCCTCCCGTCGGAAAGCAGAGAACGCCGTCGATCAGTTGAAGGTGTGCAGCCGCAGTTTCAGGCTGCCATCTGCCTGCTTTTCGAAGACGTGGGTTGCCACCCCGGCCCACGGCTGATCCGCACCATTGGCGTCTTTACCCTTGGCCGACCATTTCGCCGTGCCAAACAGCAGGTTGCCGTCACCTCCTGCTTCGATCAGTTCGAGCTTGTGGCCTGTCACTCCCATGCCGAAGAGGCCGCCAAAGAATTTCTCGACCCCGTCCGGTGCCTTGATGACGTCATGGGTGGCGGGCAAGAAGATCGCGTCGTCGGTGTAGAACGCCGCAACCGCCTTTGCGTCTGCTTTGTTGAACGCAGCGTCCCAGGCCACGTAAGCGGCTTTCACCTGATCGTCGACGGGGTCAGCGTTGGCGGGCGACCACGAAAAGAGGCAAAGGGAAAGCACAGCGAAAATCGCAGTCAGCAGTCGAACCATCGTATCCTCCCGAGAATTGGCGGCACAGCTCGACAGATGCCGCGTCAAAACAATACGCCTGGGCCGTTGGGCTGTCGACTATTCCGTTTGGGGTGGCCGCCCACAACGAAAACTCAATCGATGTTGTCGCCGAGAACGGCAATCACGTGCAGGTCAAGACTGTAGGCACCCTCGGTTCATTCGCGGGCATTCGGCGTGGTCGCGATACTGCGGCCGAGGTTTCTGGTGATCACGACTTTTGGGGAGACCACGCGCTTCTTGAGATCAACCCTGGAGCGGCCAAGGAAAGTCTGCGCGTCGGCTTCGCTCCCGCTCCGCCCGTAGATGACGAAGCTAGAACAGTCGGCCGCCGTCAGGCACCCTGCGTTCGATCGCACCGAGGACGACCGCGCCCTCCTCGTCGGGAAAGCCAAGCGTCAGCACTTCCGACATGAAGGGGCCGATCTGCCGCGGCGGAAAATTGACCACCGCGAACACCTGCCGGCCGATCAGCGTCTCGGGCGCATAGTATTTGGTGATCTGCGCCGACGATTTCTTCACTCCGATGTCGGCGCCGAAATCGATCTTCAGCTTGATCGACGGCTTGCGCGCCTCGGGAAACGGCTCGGCCTCGACGATCGTGCCGGCGCGAATGTCGACCCGGTCGAAATCGGCGAAGCTGATCTCGGGCTTGCGCTGGCTGCTCGAACTCATGGCGGGTCAGGACCTGGCTCAGGCGTTTCCGTAGGTCTCGAACAGGACGCCGGCCAGCGCATCCTTGGCCGAGGTTCCCGACCAGACGACGAACTGGAACGCCTGGAAGTAGCATTCGCAGGCTTCCAGCGCCGACGACAGCAGCACCTCGACCTGCTGGCTCGACGGCTCGACCCCGCCGGCGAGCAGCAGCGACTGGCGGAACATGATCGCGCCCTCCTGCTCCCAGAGGTCGAAATGGCCGAACAGCATCTGCTCGTTGATCAGCGAAAGCAGCCGCATCACTTCGAGCGCGCGCGCCTCCGGCACCTTGATGTCGAAAGCGCAGGCCAGATGCAGCGCCTCGAAATCCTCCATCCAGGAAAATGAGACGTGGTAGTCGGTCCAGCTTCCGGCAACCGAAATCGAAATCTCGTCGTCGCCGGCCCGTTCGAAGGACCAGTCGTTGTTGTGCGCCACCTGCTCGATAACATCCACCGGATGGATTTCGCGCGAGAATTCGAGTTCGAGAAGTTCCATGAATGCTTCCTGTCGTTCCTTCGCCTCGGCCGGCGGGGCACCCACAACGAACAATTTTGTCTAGAACTCGGACGGCCGGGACTTCGTCAACGCACAAAGACCCCAGACCGGACCCCACCGCCCGGCGCATGACCCTGCTCCGAATCATGCAACAAATTCAGTCTATTGATCGGGAGTCGCGTGACCAGCCCAATTTTTCGCACTCCGTCATTCGCATGTGGAAAGCCGCTGTCACAAAGATTCACGCAATGCCGGTAAGCGATTCACGACAAAGCGCTTTTTGCGATTGTGCTTTGTGGAAAAGTTTAACGTTATTTTTTTGGTCTGGGCTTTGCCGCAGCCGCAGGCGCGACCTGCCCGGTCAGATCGGCGAGCTTTGCCTCAAGCGTCTCGATGCGCGCAGCGAGACGGGTGTTTTCTTCCCTGGCTTTTACCGCCATGTCGCGGGCGGCCTCGAATTCTTCGCGCTGCACCAGGTCCATCGAGTTGAGAACACGCTCGGCCTGCCCCTTGAAGGCGGTTTCGACTTCGCGGCGCACGCCTTGCGCGGCACCGGCAGCGTCGGTCATCAGCTTGGCGAATTCATCGAGAATGCGGTTCGGTCCGGTCGACATGGCAAATCCTCGCTTGCTCGATTTGACGTAGTGGCGCGCGACGCGGAATGCAAGCATCCACGTCGCCTTGACCACGTCAAAACCCTGCCGCATGGTCCGCGCCCGAACGTGATCGCAACCGGGAGATCCTGTTGAGCGAATATCTTATGCTGCCGCTGGCCGTCCTGCCCTTCCCCAACCTCGACCCGGTCATCGTCCAGATCGGACCGCTGGCGGTGCATTGGTATGGCGTCGGCTATATCGTCGGCATTCTCTTCGCCTGGTGGTATGCCAAGCGGCTCGTCACCAATGCGAGGCTCTGGCCCGACGGCACCATGCCCATGAAGCCCGAGGATCTCGACGACTTCATCGTCTGGGCGGCTATCGGCGTGGTGCTTGGCGGGCGTGTCGGCTACGTGCTGTTTTACGACCTGCCACGCTACATCGCTCAACCCTTTGATATCCTTGCCGTCTGGCAGGGCGGCATGTCCTTCCATGGCGGGCTGCTCGGCGTCATTCTTGCCATGACGCTGTTTTCCTGGTCGCGCGGCATCCGCACATGGTCGCTGTTCGACGTGGTGGCGGCCGGCGTGCCGGTCGGCCTTGGCCTCGTCCGCATGGCGAATTTCATCAACTCCGAACTCTGGGGCCGGCCGACCGACGTGCCATGGGCTGTCGAATTCCCCAATGGCGGGCCATTTGCGCGCCATCCGAGCCAGCTCTACGAGGCGCTGCTCGAAGGCCTGGTGCTGTTCCTGGTCCTGCGCTTCCTCACCCATTCCAGGCTCAAGCTGAAGACGCCGCGCTTCGTCGGCGGCGCCTTCATCGCCGGTTACGGTCTCTCGCGCATCTTTGTCGAATTCTTCCGCGAGCCCGACCAGCAGCTCGGCTACCTCCTCGGCACCGGCTGGCTGACGATGGGCATGGTGCTGTCGCTGCCGATGCTGCTGGCCGGCATCTGGGCGATGGTGACTGCTACCGCATCGGCCCAAAAATCGGAATCGATTTTGGGGAAGCACGATGCGTAGAATCAAAGTGCCAGGGCGTACTTTCCAAATGGACGCACGTCGCCCTAGGGCGGTAACACAGCCACAGCCGGTATGACCCGGCTGAAAACCCGCATCGTCGAGCTGATCGGTGCGGCGGGGCCAATCCCCGTCAACCACTACATGGCGCTTTGCCTGTTCGATCCCCTGGACGGCTACTATACGACGCGCGAGCCGTTCGGGGCTGCCGGCGACTTCGTCACCGCACCGGAGATCAGCCAGATGTTCGGCGAGCTGATCGCCGTCTGGCTCTACGAAGCCTGGCTGGCGACCGGCCGGCCGATGCCGGCCACCATCGCCGAGATCGGCCCCGGCCGCGGCACGCTGATGAAGGACATGCTGCGCACGCTTGCGCGGCTCGATCCGGCGCTGACCGCCGGTGCATCGTTCGCCATGATCGAGACCAGCCCGCGGCTGGCCGATGTCCAGAAGCAAACGCTTGCCGCCACTCCTGCCGCGATCGGCTGGCACGAAAGCATCGACACTTTGCCGCAAACCCCGCTTTTCATCGTCGGCAACGAATTGTTCGACGCGGTGCCGATCCGCCAGTTCGTCCGCGCCGGAACAGGCTGGCGCGAACGGATGATCGGCCTCGACGGCGCCGACGAATTGCACGTCTTCGCCGGCGCCGGCTCGGTCGATCCAACGCTGTTGCCGGACGATGCCGAAAACGCGCCACAGGGCGCGATCGTCGAGGTCGCGCCGGCCCGAGCCGCGCTGATGGCGACCATCGCCGAGCGATTGGCCGGGCTCGGCGGCGCCGGCCTGTTTCTCGACTATGGCTACCTCCAGCCAGGGATCGGCGACACCTTGCAGGCCTTGCGCAAGCACGATCACGAAGATGTGCTGGCCAATCCGGGCGAAGCCGATCTCACCGCCCATGTCGATTTCGCCGCCCTTGCCGCGGTTGTGCGGGCGCATGGCCTCGATGCCCATCTCTCCACGCAAGGCGAATTCCTGGTGGAAATGGGGCTTCTCGAACGCGCCGGTCAGCTCGGCGCCAATGCCAATGAGGCGGCGCGCGAAAAGATTGCGGGCGAGGTCGAACGCCTCGCCGGCCCGCAAGCCATGGGCGACCTGTTCAAGGTGCTTGCTGTCCTGCCTGCCGGCATCGCCGTTCCGCCCTTTGCAACGGCGGATTGACTTTTCACTGCCGCCTCTCCCACTCTCCCGCCTTCCGACTGTCGCCGTTGGACTGTCGCCATCTTTCGACTGTCGCTTGACGAAATCGCTCTCACGGACAACAACGCAGCCATGCTGAATCAGACCAAACCGGATCCCGTTCGGTCGCCCTTGCTGGAGAAAGCGCGTGCGCAAGGCATTCGCCACGGCTATTTCACCCGCGTCGGCGGCGTCTCCAGCGGCATCTATCAGGGCCTCAACATCGGCACCGGCTCGAGCGACGACCAGACGCAGGTCGCCGAGAACCGCCGCCGCGTCGCCGACTGGATGGGCGTGCCATCAAGACATCTGTTGACCGCCCACCAGATCCATTCGCCCGACGTCGTCATCGCCAGGGAGCCTTTTTCCGGCGAGCGGCCGAAGGCCGACGCCGTCGTCACCGACCGGCCGGGAATTGCGGTGGGCGCCTCGACGGCCGATTGCGGACCGGTGCTGTTCGCCGATACCGAGGCGCGAATCGTCGGCGCAGCCCATGCCGGCTGGAAGGGCGCCTTGTCAGGCGTGCTGGAAAACACCATTGCGGCGATGGAAAGCCTCGGCGCCCGGCGCGAGCGCATCGTTGCGGTTCTCGGCCCGTCCATCGGCCCGGAAAACTATGAAGTCGGCCCGGAATTCATCGCTCGATTCGTCGAGGTCGATGCCAACAATATCGGCTATTTCGCGCCCTCGGCGAAGCCGGAACATGCAATGTTCGACCTCAACCGCTATACGGTCGATCGGCTGACCCGGGCCGGCGTCACCGCCGATGGGCTCGGCCGCTGCACCTACGCCGAGGAGGATCTGTTCTATTCCTACCGGCGCAGCACCCATCGCAAGGAGCCGGATTACGGGCGGCAGATTTCGGCAATCGTTTTGGAGACAGAATAATGGCGCTGCATTTCGAACGGTCGGAATTTGACGCGCGGCGCGATCGGCTGATGATCGAGATCGCCGAGAAGAAGCTCGATGCCGTCCTTTTGTTTGCGCAGGAGAGCATGTACTGGCTGACCGGCTACGATACGTTCGGCTTCTGCTTCTTCCAGTGCCTGGTGGTGAAGGCAGACGGCTCGATGATCCTGCTCACGCGCTCGGCCGATCTGCGCCAGGCGCGCCACACCTCGATCATCGACAACATCGTGCTGTGGACCGACCGCGACGGCGCCAATCCGGCGATCGACCTGCGCAATCTGCTCAACGACCTCGACCTGCTCGGCGCCCGCATCGGCGTCGAATACGACACCCACGGCCTGACCGCCTACAATGGCCGGCGCCTGGACGAGCAATTGCAGACCTTTGGCCAGATCGCCGACGCGTCCGGCATCGTCAGCCGGCTGCGCCTGTTCAAGAGCCCGGCCGAAATCGCCAAGGTGGAAAAGGCCGCAAATCTCGCCGACGACGCTCTGGACGCGGCCCTGCCGCTGATCAAGCAGGGTGGCGACGAAGCCTTGATCCTTGCCGCCATGCAGGGCGCGATCTTTGCCGGCGGCGGCGACTATCCGGCCAACGAGTTCATCATCGGCTCCGGCGTGGACGCACTGCTTTGCCGTTACAAGGCTGGCCGCCGCAAGCTGAGCAAGAATGACCAGCTGACGCTCGAATGGGCCGGCGTCTTCCACCATTACCATGCGGCGATGATGCGCACGGTGCTGACCGGCAAGGTGTCGAAACGTCACCAGGAACTGTTCGATGCTGCGCGCGCCGCACTTCTGGCGGTCGAAAAGGCGATGACGCCCGGAAATACCTTCGGCGACGTGTTCGATGCGCATGCCCGCATGCTCGAAACCCACAATTTGACCAAGCACCGGCTCAACGCCTGCGGCTATTCGCTCGGCGCCCGTTTCACCCCATCATGGATGGACATGCCAATGTTCTATCAGGGCAATCCCGAACCGATCGCGCCGAACATGACGCTGTTCGCCCATATGATCATCATGGACTCCGAAACCGAGACGGCGATGACGCTTGGCCGCACCTATCTGACGACTGAATCGCAGCCGAAGCCGCTGTCCCGCCATGATCTCGACTTGATTGTGCAATGAATCCATAATGGTAAGAATGCAAAGAGGCGTTCATCGCCAGGGAGTTTTGAGGGAAATGAGGCGATCGCATGCGACGACCGTGTCATTGCTCGCGGCGCTGACGCTGGCCGCCTGCACCAACGCGAAGGACGTTCTCGAACCCTCGGCCATCGCCCCGCAGTCGACGCAGGCCGTGGCAACGCCCGGAAGCGGCACGGCTGCAACGCCGACCGCACCTGCAGCCACCGCCCAGCCTTCCGCGACAACACAGCCTTCCGCGACGGCACAGCCCGCAACCGAGCTGCCGGCAAAAAGCGCCGCCGTCATCGCACGCACCCGCCTGCAGGTGGCGCCGATCGTCGGCGCCTCGGTGGAAGCCGCGACACCATTGACCGCGCAGCTTCAGACGCGAGCCAAGCAGCGCGGCATCACCTTGGCAGGAAGCGCCGGACAGACCCCGACGCATGTGCTGAAAGGCTATTTCTCGACGATGTCGGAAGGCAAGGATACCACCGTCATCTATGTCTGGGACGTCTATGACCCGGCAGGCAACCGGCTGCATCGCATCAACGGCCAGCAGAAGGCGCCCTCGGTCAATGATGGCGAAGGCTGGGCTGCAGTCGCGCCGGAGACCATGCAATCGATCGCCGACCAGACGATCGACCAGTTTGCCACATGGCTTGGCGGGCAAGCGGGCTGACCGGCGGGCTGACATGTTGCCGGCTTCCCTCGCCGTCGACGTTTATTGAGATTAGCCGGCGGATTCCGATCACGACGCTTGCAATACCGGCACGGGCCGCTAAAAGCCGCGACTAAGGGGCTCAAGAGAGTCTGCCAGAGTCTCCATCCTTCACCAGGAACGGTGCATGAAGCTTTTCGCGGGCAATTCCAACAGGGTGCTGGCCGAAGCGGTCGCCCGCTATCTCAACATCCCGCTGGGCAAAGCCAGCGTCAGGCGCTTCGCCGATCAGGAAATCTTCGTCGAAATACAGGAGAATGTGCGTGGCGAGGATGTCTTCATCCTGCAGTCCACCTCGTTCCCGACCAACGATCACCTGATGGAACTGCTCATCATGATCGATGCCTTCATGCGCTCGTCGGCCAAGCGCATCACGGCGGTCATTCCCTATTTCGGCTATGCAAGGCAAGACCGCCGCGCCTCGGGCCGCACGCCGATCTCGGCCAAGCTGGTCGCCAACATGATCACGCGGGCCGGGGTCGATCGCGTCTTGACGCTGGATCTCCACGCCGGCCAGATCCAGGGCTTTTTCGACATCCCGACCGACAATCTGTTCTCGGTGCCGGTCATGGCCCGCGATGTGAAGGCGAAATACAAGCGGCTTGCCAATGTCATGGTCGTGTCGCCGGATGTCGGCGGCGTGGTCCGTGCCCGCGCGCTCGCCAAGCGCATCGACGCCCAGCTTGCCATTGTCGACAAGCGTCGCGAGCGCCCTGGCGAATCGGAAGTCATGAACGTCATCGGCGACGTGCGCGGCAAGGATTGCCTGCTGATCGACGACATCATCGATTCGGGCGGTACCTTGTGCAATGCGGCCGATGCGCTGCTTGCCGCCGGCGCCACCAGCGTCACCGCCTACACCACCCATGGCGTTCTGTCCGGCGGCGCCATCGCACGCATCGGCGCCTCGAAGCTGCAGGAACTGGTCATCACCGATTCCATCCAGCCGACCCAGGCGGTGCTCGACGCCAGCAACATCCGCGTCGTCTCCATCGCCGACCTGATGGGTGAGGCGATCTCGCGCACGGCGACCGAAGAGTCGGTGTCGAGCCTGTTCGACTGAAATCTGCCCGCGATACAGCGCCGCGCGTCCAGAGACGCGCAAAGGACGCTGTAGCACCTTGATTTTGCGCATGATCCTTTCGGGGTCATGCGCTTCCGTTCGACACCCTGATGTTGTCCCTTGAGCCGCGCATATAGCCGCGCGGCGACGCCCCCAGCATGCGCTTGAACATGGTGATGAAGGCCGGCACGCTGTCATAGCCGAGATCGAGCGCTACCCTTGTGATCGGCTCGCCGTCCGCCAGCCTCGGCAAGGCCGCGAACAGGCAGGCCTGCTGGCGCCATGTCGACAACGACAATCCGGTCTGGCGATGAAAGGCGCGGGTGAAGGAACGCCGGCTCATGCCGACAATATCGGCCCATTCGTCGATCGTCGCGTGCGGCGAGGGTGCTGCGACGAAGCGCCGGCACAGTGCCGCAAGCCTTGGATCCGAAGGAAAAGGCAGGCCGAGCGGCCGTTCCGGCAGATTCGGGATTTCGTGCAGCAGCAGGCTCATGATCAGCCCGCCGCGCCCCTCGAGCTCGGCGCCCTGCGGCAGCTTTTCCGATTCCACGATCAGGCTGTGCATCAGATCGGTGATGCCGACGACGCGCAAGCCATCCGGCAGCCCGGCAATGGCGTCGGGCATCACATAGACCGAGCGCATGCTGACGTCGCCAAGCATCTCGACGGAATGCTCGGTGCCGGCGGGAATCCACATCGCATGATCGGGCGGCACCATCCAGCGCCCATGCCGCGTCGTCACCAGCACGACGCCGACAAGCGCATGCAGCAATTGACTGCGGCTGTGACGGTGCTGCGGCACGTGGTAGCCGTCGGGAAATTCGGTCGGCAGGGCCACCGCCGGCCCGACAGCCTGCTCCAGCCATTGCCAGCGGCGCAGCAGCCCGAGATCGGTGAACTGCCCGAGATCGGTAGATTGGCCGACATCGGTAGATTGGCCGACATCGGTGTCGCCCGCTTTGAAGATTTTGGTGGCATGCGGCATTGGCTATTGGCCCACTCGCGAAACTATTGGACCAAACCACGAAAGAAGTCGCCCGGCAAGTAACTTATAAGGCAGCGGGGCCATAAGGGCCGCCTGCGGGAGCGTCCGCCAAAAAGACCATGGAGCCTGTGTTGACTGATACGACCGCCACCTCCGCCGCCACGCCGGCGACGGCCAGCCACACTTCGGCGCAAGCGACGGCCTTCACCGTCATCCTTGCGGTGAGCTTCTGCCATTGTGTCAACGACATCATGCAGTCGCTGCTGTCGGCAATCTATCCGCTGCTGAAGGACAATTACCGTCTCGATTTCTGGCAGATCGGTCTTTTGACCTTCACCTTCCAGGTGACGGCGTCATTGCTGCAGCCGCTGATCGGCATGGTCACCGACAAGCGGCCGATGCCCTATTCGCTGCCCTACGGCATGGCGTCCTCCCTGATCGGCCTGGTCGTGCTGGCCTATGCCGGACACTATTGGCTGCTGCTGATCGGCGCGTCGCTGATCGGCATCGGCTCGGCGATCTTCCACCCGGAATCCTCGCGCATCGCCCGCTTCGCCTCGGGCGGCAGGTTCGGCCTGGCGCAATCGCTGTTCCAGGTCGGCGGCAATCTCGGCCAGGCCATCGGGCCGCTGCTCGCCGCCTTCATCGTCGTGCCCTTCGGCCAGACCAGCATAGCCTGGTTCGCCGCCGGCTCGCTGATCGGCATCGTCGTGCTGTGGCGGGTCGGCGGCTGGTACAGCCGGCTGCGCGCCTCGCTCGCCAACCGCAAGGCGGCAGGCTTCGTCTCGCCCTTCCCGCGCCGCAAGGTGATCGGCGCGCTGGCGGTGCTGACCTTGCTGGTGCTGACAAAGAACGCCTACGTTGCCAGCCTCGCCAGTTACTACACCTTCTACGCCATCGATAAATTCGGCGTTTCGGTGCAGATGTCGCAGGTCATGCTGTTCCTGTTCCTCGGCGCCTCGGCGCTGGGCATCCTGCTCGGCGGCCCGTTCGGCGACCGCTACGGACAGAAGCCGATGATCTGGTTCTCGATCGTCGGCGTGCTGCCGTTTACGCTGGCCCTGCCCTACGCCAATTTCGAATGGACGATGATCCTGACCGTGCTGATCGGCCTGATCCTGTCCTCGGCCTTCTCGAACATCGTCGTCTTCGCCCAGGAACTGGTGCCCGGCCGCGTCGGCATGATCGCCGGCATCTTCTTCGGCTTCGCCTTCGGCATGGGCGGCATCGCCGCCGCCGTGCTCGGCGTCGTCGCCGATATGAAAGGCATCGACTTCGTCTTTCAGGTCTGCTCGTATTTGCCGCTGCTTGGGCTGCTGACGGTTTTTTTGCCGAACATGAAGGAGGCGAGGAAGCTCGAAGCTGGAACCACTATCGGGTGAACCTTGAGTTGGCTTGCCCCGGCGACGCCGGCTTCGGCTCTGTCAGCCGCTTTCGTAGTTCATGCCGTCGACATCAAGGCTTGGGGTCAGCCACTCGGGAAAGCCACCTTCGAACCGGCGTGATGCCCAGCCTCGCGCCCTCAGGATTGCCAGCGCGTCGGCAGAGAGAACGCACTGGACACCACGGCAATAGGCGACGATGACCTTCTCTCGTGGAAGCTCGGCAAGTCGTTCTTCCAGTTCACCCACGGGAATGTTGATCGCACCCGGCAAATGCCCGGCCGCGTATTCCTCTTGCGGCCGGACGTCGAGCAACACGACTTCTTCGTCCCGCATGCGGCGCACCAGTTCCTCGCGCGAGATGCTCTCCAGCCTGTCCGGCCGGCTCATAGTGTCATCGATAAGCTCGCGGATTTGCTCGCGCCTGTGGTTCGCAAGGCTGCGCAGCGCCCCAAGCACGTTTTCGATTGGACCATCGGCCAAACGATAAAGCACGCGTTTCCCGTCTCGCCGGGTCTGCACCAAGCCGGCCCGCTTGAGCTGTTGAAGATGCTGCGAGGTGTTGGCCATGGCGATGCCGGAAAGTTGCGTCAGCTGCTCCACGGCCAGTTCGCCGTCGGCAATGTGGCGCAGAAGAACCAGCCGGTGTGTATGCCCCAGCGTGCGGGCGAGATCGGCTATTTCGTCAAAGATCGGATGATGGACATCTGCGTTTTTCATATCGCATGATACAATAATCAAACGATCAATCAATACATTGAACGTTTTATTTGAAACGGCTAGTGTCTGGCGCCGTGACAGGAAGCATGGACAAGGCAGGAGCAAAAAAATGAACGAGCAGTTGGAGTTCGTTGTCCGCGCAGCCGCGATCGGAACGGGGGCGACGGCGGTGATGGATCTCTGGGGATTGTTTCTGAAACGAACGTTGGCGATTCCGCCGCTTGATTATGCCTGGGTCGGCCGCTGGATCGGCCACTTTCCGCGAGGACGTTTCGCACATACGAATATCGCTCAGGCGCCCCGAATTCGCGGCGAAACGCCGATTGGCTGGGTCGCGCATTACGCGATCGGCATCATCTTTGCTGCATTGCTGATGGCAGTATGGGGCCTCGACTGGGCACGAGACCCGACATTGCTTCCCGCCCTTGTTGTCGGCATGTCCACTGTCGTTGCCCCGTTTTTCATAATGCAGCCGGCCTTTGGAGCCGGAATTGCAGCCTCGAAAACGCACAATCCGAGCACCGCGCGTCTGCGCGGCCTCATCACTCATCTGTCCTTCGGCGTCGGGCTGTATGCCGCTGCATTGTTTTCCGCACACCTGTTCCCGATCTGATACTGGTCGATTGCGGTCGGCTTTCAGGACACAACCCCAATATTTTGCAAATGCGGGAGCAAGCACGAAATTTAAAAAGCGAGACACTGCCCACCCGCGTTCGCCACCCGCCTTTGGCTTGCACCCCGCCCCACCTTCCGCTATAGAGCCGCCACCCGCGTAGACACCCTTGGAGGCAACGCGGCGGAAGGCTGTCCGGCCTCACGTGATCCCAAAAAAGATTTTGGACCAGATCATGTAAGGCCATGACGGCTTTCGACGTTTACGGCCCAGGCATCTCGCCGGCCGCGAACGCTCCAGAACAACGCGAAAGGAAATGCCATGAGCCAAGCTTCTTACGAGCTCAAGGCCGAAGCGCGCGAACAGGTCGGTAAGGGGTCCGCCCGTGCAGTTCGCCGCAACGGTAAAGTGCCTGCAGTAATCTACGGCGACAAGCAGCCTCCCCTGGCGATTGCGCTGACCTACAAGGACATCTACTACAAGATCCATGGCGGCGGGTTCCTGACCACGATCGCCACGATCGATGTCGACGGCAAGAAGATCCAGGTCCTGCCGAAGGACTACCAGCTCGACCCGGTCAAGGATTTTCCGGTCCATGTCGACTTCCTGCGCATCGGCAAGGACACCGAAGTCAATGTCGACGTGCCGGTCCACTTCATCAACGAGGACAAGTCGCCCGGCATCAAGCGCGGCGGCGTGCTCAACATCGTGCGTCACGAGGTCGAGTTCCACTGCCCGGCCAATGCGATCCCGGAATTCATCACCGTCGATCTCACCGGCACCGATATCGGCGATTCGATCCACATCTCGGCGGTCAAGCTGCCGGCCGGCGTCAAGCCGGTGATCTCCGACCGCGACTTCACCGTCGCGACCATTGCCGGCTCCGCGGCGATGAAGCCGGAGGCGGAAGAGACGGTCGAAGCGGCTGAACCCGAAGCGGCTCCTGCCGACGAAGAGAAGTGATCCTTTCCGCTCGGAGGTGACGATGCTGCTGTTTGCAGGTCTCGGCAATCCGGGCGCGAAATACGCTGACAACCGGCACAATGTCGGCTTCATGGCGGCGGACGCAATCGCCCGCCGCCATTCCTTTTCGCCCTGGTCGAAAAAGTTCCAGGGCCTGATCGCCGAAGGCACGCTTGCCGGCGAAAAAATCATCCTGATCAAGCCGCAGACCTTCATGAACCTGTCCGGCCAGTCGGTCGGCGAGGCCCTGCGCTTTTACAAGCTCGACGCTTCGGCGCTGACCGTCTTTTATGACGAGATCGACCTTGCCGCCGGCAAGGTGCGGGTCAAGGTCGGCGGCGGTTCCGGTGGCCACAACGGTATCCGCTCGCTCGAGCAGCATGTCGGCAAGGATTTCCGCCGTGTGCGCATCGGCGTCAGCCACCCCGGCGTCAAGGAAATGGTGCATGGCCATGTGCTTGGCGATTTCGCCAAAGCCGACCGCGAGTGGCTGGACGTGCTGCTCGACACCATCGCCGACGATGCCGGACTGCTTGCCAAGGGCGACGACAATTCCTTCATGAATCGCGTGACGCTGGCCTTGCGCGACAAGCTCACGCCGACGAGCGACGACGACCGCCCGCCACCCAAGGCGCCGAAAGCACAAAGCCACGTTCGCCAGGCGCGGCCGCAGCAGCCGGCGGCCAAGCTGCCCGAAACCGGCCCGATGGCCGCCATGCTGAAGAAGCTGTTTGGCGGCAAGGATTGAGCCTGGCCACGGATCGGGGCTGCAGGGCTTGACGTTCGTCACCCGTTTCGCCCATAGCCCTCAACACATTACGATTTCCCGATAGGACCGGATAAAAATGGGTTTCAAATGCGGCATCGTTGGCTTGCCCAACGTCGGCAAGTCGACGCTTTTCAACGCGCTGACCAGAACGGCGGCGGCGCAGGCCGCCAACTATCCGTTCTGCACCATCGAACCGAACACCGGCGAAGTGGCGGTGCCCGACCCGCGCCTGCAAAAAATCGCGGCGATCGGCAAGTCGAAGGAGATCATCCCCACCCGCATCTCGTTCGTCGACATCGCCGGCCTGGTGCGCGGCGCTTCGAAAGGCGAAGGGCTGGGCAATCAGTTCCTGGCCAATATCCGCGAGGTCGACGCCATCGTCCATGTGCTGCGCTGCTTCGAGGATGACGACATCACCCATGTCGAGGGCCGCATCGATCCCGTCGCCGACGCCGAAACCGTCGAGACCGAGCTGATGCTCGCCGATCTCGACAGCCTCGAGCGCCGCATCGTGCAGTTCCGCAAGCGCGCTTCCGGCAAGGACAAGGAGGCGCTGACCGTGCTTCCGATGATGGAAGCCGCCCTTGAGCTCCTGCAGGCCGGCAAGCCGGCCCGCATCCTGCTCAAAAACATCTCCGCGGAGGATCTGCGCATCCTGCAGGGGCTGAACCTGCTGACATCGCACCCCGTGCTCTATGTCTGCAATGTCGCCGAGGCCGATGCTGCCCCCGGCAACCAACATACCGAAGCGGTCGAACAGATGGCTGCCGCGCAAGGCGCCCGCACCGTGGTGATTTCGGCGGCGATCGAAGCCGAGGTCGCGCAGCTCGGCGACGAAGAGGAAATGGAATTTTTGGCGACCCTGGGCCTCGACGAACCCGGCCTGAACAAGGTCATCCGCGCCGGCTACGAGCTGCTGCAGCTCATCACCTATTTCACCGTCGGGCCGAAGGAGACCCGCGCCTGGACCGTGCACAAGGGCGCCAAGGCGCCGCAGGCTGCAGGCGTCATCCACACCGATTTCGAGCGCGGCTTCATCCGCGCCCAGACCATCGCCTACAACGACTTCGTCACGCTGGGCGGCGAAGTGGCGGCCAAGGAAGCCGGCAAGGCGCGCGACGAAGGCAAGGAGTATGTCGTCCAGGACGGCGACATCATGCTGTTCAAGTTCAACACCTGAGCTGACCGACGGCGCCTTCTTCCTTCTCTGGTGCCAAGCTGGAACACCCCTCATCCGACCTCGCTTCGCGAGGCCACTTTCTCCCACAAGGGGGAGAAGGAAGAGCCGTTCCGGCGCGGCTTGACTGCCCGCAACGCCCGGTCTAAGGGGCGTCTGCACCGGCCCTGCTTTCGTCGAAAGCGCGTGCAATCCGAAACGACGCGCCCGCTCCAACCTATCCTTTTGGCCTCAGCAACGGAGACCCGGCGATGATCAAGGCATTCGTCGTGGACAATGATCGCCTGCGCCTTGCCAACGATCTCCTGGCAAACAGCGACCAGGTCGTCTGGGCCGATCTTGTGAGCCCGACAAAGGAAGAGGAAGCGGCCATCGAGGCCTGGCTCGGCGTTGCCATTCCGACGCGCGAGGAGATGGAGGAGATCGAGATTTCGAGCCGCCTCTATGTCGAGGACGGCGCCTATTTCATGACCGCCATTCTGCCGGCCCAGACCGAGGCCGACGATCCCCTGATGTCGCCGGTCACCTTCGTGCTGGCCGGCAACAGGCTGATCACCGTGCGCTACCACGAACCGAAGGCCTTCAAGACGTTTCCGCAGCGCGCCGAGAAGGTGGCGACCGGCTGCACCAGCGGCGACACCATCCTGATCGGCCTGCTGGAGGCGATCGTTGACCGCCTCGCCGACATTCTGGAGCGCGCCGGCCGCGACATCGAGGCGATCTCGCGCGACATCTTCCAGCCAAGCTCGACCAAGGCGTCGAAGCGCAATCGCGATTTTCAGGAATTGCTGAAAGCCATCGGCCGCAAGGAGGACATCGCCTCCTCGATCCGCGACAGCCTGATCTCGCTGCAGCGGCTCGCCGGCTTCCTCACCCACGCCTCGACCCAGACCAAGATGAGCAAGGACATCCGCGCGCGCATCAAGACCTTGTCGCGCGATGTGCTGTCGCTCGCCGACCACGCCACCTTCCTGTCGCAGAAGATCAACTTCCTGCTCGACGCGACGCTCGGCATGATCTCGATCGAGCAGAACGCCATCATCAAGATCTTTTCCGTCGCCGCGGTCATCTTCCTGCCGCCGACGCTGGTCGCCTCGATCTACGGCATGAATTTCAACGTGATGCCTGAACTGACCTGGAACTTCGGCTATCCTTTCGCCATTGGCTTGATGATCCTCTCGGCGATCCTGCCCTTCTGGTATTTCCGCCGCCGCGGCTGGCTGTAGAGGCTTCGGAGCTTCCATTGCGTTGAGCGTGATGGCCTGGCGCACCAGAAATGACTTGACCGCCCCGCCTGCATCCGGGAAACCCGATCCGTGTCGATCGTACAATCTTGAACCGGATTCCAGACCATGACCGGAAAGAACGAAAAGACTTGGGCCTATGAGGATTTCGTCGAGGGCGCCTCGCTCGACCTCGGCACGAAGCTGGTGAGTGCGGCCGAGATCATCGAATTCGCGCAAGAGTTCGATGCGCAGCCGATGCATCTCGACGAGGCGGCGGGCAGGGCCAGCATCCTTGGCGGGCTGGCGGCCTCCGGCTGGCACACCTGCGCAATGTTCATGCGCATGCTGTGCGACGCCTTCCTGCTGGACTCGACCTCGCAGGGCGCCCCTGGTGTTGATCAGGTCCGGTGGAAGAGGCCGGTGCTGGCCGGCGACATCTTGAGCGGCAGCACCACCGTCCTTGCCAAGCGTCTGTCCAGATCCAAGCCGCAGCTCGGTCTCGTCACTTTGCGCAGCGAGCTTTTCAACCAGCGTGGCGAAGGCGTCTTCGAACTCGAGAACACGGTCATGTTCCTCGCCCGTGATGCCGCACAGGGCCGCTCATGACATTGGACGACTTCTTCTGCATCGGCGTCACCGTCACCCTCGGCTCGCATAGATTCGAGCCCGAGGCGATCAAGGCGTTCGCCAAGAAATACGATCCGCAGATATTCCATCTCGACGAAGAGGCGGCGAAGAACAGCGTGTTCGGCGGCCTGTGCGCCTCCGGCTGGCACACAGCTGCAACCTGGATGAAGTTGAACCTCGAGACCGGCGTGGAAGCCGAGGGCGTCCGCTGGGCCGGCGCTGGGCCCGCCCCCGAATTCGGCCCCTCGCCCGGCTTCAAGAACCTCAAATGGCTAAAACCCGTCTATGCCGGAGAAACCGTGACCTTCACCCGCACCGCGCTTGCCCACCGCCCCATCGCATCGCGGCCGGGCTGGCGAGTGCTGACGCTGCGCTCGGAGGCTTTCGATTCGACCGGCGACAAGGTCATCGAATTCGAAAGCGCCGTGCTGGTGAAGGTGGAGTGAGCGCCCTTTTTCCTTCTCCCCTTGTGGGAGAAGGTGGATCGGCGCGTAGAGCCGAGACGAATGAGGGGTGCTCCAGCTTGGCACTGCGGCACTCCATGCAGCACCCCTCATCCGACCTCGCTTCGCGAGGCCACCTACTCCCACAAGGGGAGAAGGCAGAACACTCTCTCAATGCCCTTCGAACCCGATCAGCGTCCTGACCGGCACGCCGAGCGCTTCGAGCTTCTCGCGACCACCGAGGTCCGGCAGGTCGATGACGAAGCAGGCGGCGAGGATGTCGGCGCCGATCTGCCGCAGCAGCTTGACCGCTGCCTCTGCCGTGCCGCCGGTGGCGATCAAATCGTCGACGAGGATCACCTTCTCACCCGGAGACACGCCATCCCTGTGCATCTCCATCTCGTCCAGCCCGTATTCGAGGCTGTAGGCGACACGCACCGTCTCGTAAGGCAGCTTGCCCTTCTTGCGGATCGGCACGAATCCGGCCGAGAGCTGGTGGGCGACGGCGCCGCCAAGGATGAAACCGCGCGCCTCGATGCCGGCGATCTTGTCGACCTTCTGGCCGGCATAGGGATGCACCAGCTCGTCGATGGCGCGGCGGAAGGCGCGCGCATTGCTTAGCAGCGTGGTGATGTCGCGAAACAGGATGCCCGGCTTCGGATAGTCCGGAATGGTGCGGATCGCGGCAAGCAGCGTGTCTTCGAGCGAAGGTTTCATGGGGCGGCTCTCCGGGCGTTCGTCCGACTTGAAGACATGAGAGGGAATTTTGGCCGATCGTAACCCGGCGCGGCCGCCGACGGCTACCGCGATGTGGCGCCTGGAAGAAAATTGTCCGGCAAAGGACTGGAGCCGGCGACCTTCGGAGGGGGCCTTCGGAGGCAGTCCTCGGACGCGCAAAAAGGGCGCCCTTCGACGCCCTTTCGATTTCGTGGTTTTCCGTAGCTCAGTGCGCCACGCCGGCCCACACCTTGCGCTTGGTCAGATAGACCAGCGCGCCGAACAGCAACAGGAAGACCAGCACGCGAAAGCCGGTCTTCTTGCGAGCTTCCAGATGCGGCTCGGCTGCCCACATCAGGAAGGCCGACACGTCGCGGGAATACTGGTCGACCGTCTGCGGCGAGCCGTCGTCATAGGTCACCTGACCGTCGGAAAGCGGGTTGGGCATCTTCAGCGAGACGCCGGCTATGAAGTACGGATTGTAGTGGGTGCCTTCCGGTATCTCCATGCCCGCCGGCGGCTGCTCGTCATAGCCGGTCAGCAGCGAGTGGATGTAGTCGGGACCGCCCTGGGCGTATTGCGTGAAGATGTCGAAGACGAATTGCGGAAAACCGCGCGTGACGCCGCGCGCCTTGGCCAGCAGCGACATATCGGGCGGCGCAGCCCCGCCATTGGCGGCCGCTGCTGCCTGGTCGTTGGGGAACGGCGCCGGGAAATGGTCGGACGGTATGCCGGGACGCTCGAACATGTCGCCGGCATCGTTGGGACCGTCGTTGATCGTGTACTCGGCGGCCAGCGCCTTGACCTGCGCTTCCGAATAGCCAAGATCTTCCAGCGTGCGAAACGCCACCAATTTCATCGAATGGCAGGTGGCGCAAACTTCCTTGAAGACCTTCAGCCCGCGCTGCAACTGCGCCTTGTCGTAGGTGCCGAAAGGCCCGGCGAAGCTCCAGTCCATCTCCTTCGGCTGGTGTATCGGGAAATGCGTCGGCGCGGCTTCGCTGTGCGCCTCCTCCTGGGCCATCGCCCCGGTGGTCGCGGCCGCAGTGCCTGCCAGCACAAGGCCGAGCAGCGCCAGTGAGGTGAGAATCGTCTTCATACCAAATCCCCTTGAGATTCTCTGGCGCGCTGTCGTCGTCTCGAGCATGATCTTGTCCGAAAACCGGTCTCCACTTTTCGGGGTCATGCTCAGCCCTTGGTTTCCGGCGCGGCTGTCGCGCGAGCCGGATGCCCGCCACCGCCACCCTTGTTCTTCTCGAGAACTGCCTCGGTGATCGAGTTCGGCAATCGCCGCGGCTTCTCGACCAGGCCCAGCACCGGCAGCACGACCAGGAAAAAGGCGAAGTAGAACAATGTCGCCATCTGCGCCATGAAGACGTAGCTGCCCTCGGCCGGCTGCGAGCCCAGCCAGCCAAGCAGGACGGCATCGATCACGAACAGCCAGAAGAACAGCTTGTACCAGGGCCGGTAGACCGCCGAGCGCACTTTCGAGGTGTCGAGCCACGGCACCAGGAACAGCATGGCGATGGAGCCGAACATCGCGAGCACGCCACCGAGCTTCGAGTTGATCGGCCCGATATTGAAGGTGATGGCGCGCAGGATCGCGTAGAACGGCAGGAAGTACCATTCCGGCACGATGTGGGCCGGCGTCTTCAGCGGGTCGGCGACGACGTAGTTGTCCGGATGGCCGAGAAAGTTCGGCAGGTAGAAGACGAAATAGGCGAAGATGAACAGGAACACCAGCATCCCGAACGCGTCCTTGATGGTCGCGTAAGGGGTGAAAGCGACGGTATCGGTCTTCGATTTGACCTCGATGCCGGTCGGGTTCGACTGGCCGACCACATGCAGCGCCCATATGTGCAGCACGACGACGCCGGCGATCATGAACGGCAACAGGTAGTGCAGTGAAAAGAAACGGTTCAGCGTCGGGTTGTCGACAGCGAAGCCGCCGAGCAGAAGCTGCTGGATCCATTCGCCGACCAGCGGAATGGCGGTGAAGAAGCCGGTGATGACGGTCGCGCCCCAGAACGACATCTGTCCCCAGGGCAGCACATAGCCCATGAAGCCTGTCGCCATCATCAGGAGATAGATGATGCAGCCGAGGATCCACAGAAGCTCGCGCGGCGCCTTGTAGGAGCCGTAATAGAGGCCGCGGAAGATGTGGATGTAGACGGCGACGAAGAAGAACGACGCGCCGTTCGAATGCAGATAGCGCAGCAGCCAGCCCGAATTCACGTCGCGCATGATCTTCTCGACCGAATCGAAGGCCAGACTGCTGTCCGCCGCGTAGTGCATGGCCAGCACGATGCCGGTCAGCATCTGCGCCGCCAGCATGAGCGCCAGGATGCCGCCGAAGGTCCACGCATAATTGAGGTTGCGCGGCACCGGATAGGCGACGAAGCTGTCATAGACCAGCCGCGGCAGCGGCATGCGGGCGTCGACCCAGCGTCCGATACCGGTCTTGGGCGTATAGGTCGAGTGTCCCTCGCTCATCGAAATGTCCCCTCGCCTCAGCCGATACGGATCTTGGTGTCGGAAATGAACTGGAATACCGGCACCGACATGTTCTCCGGCGCCGGCCCGCCGCGGACGCGGCCGGCGGTGTCGTATGTCGAACCGTGGCACGGGCAGAACCAGCCGCCGAACTCGCCTTCCTGGCCGAGCGGAATGCAGCCGAGATGGGTGCAGACCTGGACCATCACCATCCAGGCCTCCTTGCCCGGCGTGGTACGGTTGGCGTCGGTCGCCGGCGCATCGGCCGGCAGATTGGCGTTGCGGGCGAGCGGATCCTTGAGCTCGGCCAGATTGACCGCCTCGCCGTCCTTCATCTCTTGTTCGGTGCGATTGCGCACCACCACCGGCTTGCCGCGCCATTTCACGACAAGCGACGTTCCCGGCGTCAGCGAGGAGACGTCGACCTCTACCGAGGCCAGCGCCAGCGTCGAGGCATCCGGGCGCATCTGGTCGATGAACGGCCAGGCGACGGCACCCGCGCCGACCACCGCGGCCATGCCCGTGGCGACGTAGAGAAAATCACGACGGTTGGGATCCTGGATGTCGGTTGCGCTCACGGGTGCCTGATCCTTTCGCCTCTTCCGTGCCGGTGGCCGAGGCTTGTTCCCCGCTCTTTCACGCCAACCCGACAGCGCATGGCGAACAGGCTAGCGAATTCCTCCGGCAATTGGCCTTCGGTTTATGCGTGAAGCCCGTTTTTGTCCAGACGGGTGAAGGCACAAGGGCAGATTGTCGCGGGGACGCAATTCGACGGCGGACGGCGTGGCGACGAAGACGGCGAAGCCACAGGAAAACAATGGCAAAACCGGCGCCGGTGTTTGCCTCGACAGGAGACCCAGCCTCGGTCTATCCTCGGCTCATGGCGCATGTCATCGACCGCGACAAATGGGCCAGGAGCCCCGACCATTGGCAGGGTGAACTGCAGTGCGGCGCCTACGGCTCCAGAAGCTGCCTGATCTTCAACCATCTGCCGGAGATCGGCGGCGGCCCGCGGCTGCACATGCATCCCTATTGCGAGATTTTCATTATCCGCGCTGGCACCGGCCTGTTCACCGTCGGCGACCGACAGATCGAGGCGTCGGCCGGCCAGATCCTGATCGTGCCGCCGAACACGCCGCACAAATTCACCAATCTCGGCCCTGGCCCGCTGGAGACCACCGACATCCACGAAAACGGCAGCTTCATCACCAAATGGCTGGAGTAGGCCATGATCACGAACCGAAGGTCCGCGTCAGCGAAAACCGAAACCGGTTTTCGGAAAAGATCATGGTCGAACTAGTGATGAAAATCTGACGCTTGGTACCCGAGGTTAGACAACCGCTTTGGTGGAGAGCGGAAGTACCAGGAATTGTCATCTGTAGCAGGATTGAGGTCCAAAACTGCCATTCGATGATGCGTGTAAGCGAAGATCCAAAATTTTCTGGAATCTTGCGGATCTTCGCTTGGGTGCCGTCTCAGCTCGTCCAAAACATTCGGGCCACCCCGGGAAATGTCGGCTCAGTCGAGGCTGGCCGGTGACGAGAACGGCCGATTGGCATCCACCACGAAGATGGCCAGCTCGTCGAGATCGGTGGTGCCGGCGTTGAACACCTCCATCGGCGTGTCGGCCCCGTGTCCGGTCATGGACGTGCCGGCTTCAGTATAGGTTACGCCGTGGGGCGTCTTCTGGCCGAGCTTGCCGGCCAGCACATAGAAGGCCTCCGGTCCCGGATGCGTGTGGACTTTTGTCTTGGCGCCAGGCGCTCCACCGGCGCGGTTGACACGCAGCAAATACTCGCTCGCGCTGATCGGCGGAAGGGGACCGATCTCGACGACCTTGGTTGCGCCGGGCGTAGAGCCATCCTTCGGTCCAAGCGTGAACAGCCAGACCTTGCCTGCGACCTCCGCCGCAAGCGAGGTCGGGCCGGCAGCGCTTTGGGCCTTCGCCAACGTTGGGAAATTTTCCAGCCGCCAGTACAACGGTCCGGAGGGCAGTTCCTTCACCTTTTTCTCAACCACCGGCTCGACAGCGAATTTGCTGTCTGCGGGCATTGAGGCTGACGTCATCAACCCGAAAGCACACAGGGAGAACAAAAGCACGCCAATCCGGCGAGCGCTGAGAGAATGCGGCTTCATGGTCGGTCCTCCTTTGCTTGGTCGTCCCCTCGACCAAAATATTAGTTGCCGCTAAGATATCATCTTTGCCGCCTTACGGCACCAAATTTCGGGCCACCCGAGAGCGCCTGCCGCCAAAGAGGTCGGATCGCACGAAGGACCGCTTGTCGCGCGACCGCGCCGGGCATTGGCAATTTGGCTGCACTGTAAATGCCGGCTGCAGCAGACATCCTGACACCGACGTGTCTCCGCCTGCCTTCGCTCGTTAAACTCATCGCAGCTCGGGCGATATCGCTTGAGGCCAGGTTTCGGTCCGAGCGTGAAAAGCCAGACCTTGCAAAATCACGGTTCGGATGCGCAGTCGCAGTAATGGAAGGTGGCGAGATAGCCGGGGAGTACGCGCATGAACTCCTGTTGATGGGTCCAAGCTCTGCATTCGGCCATGGAGGTCATGGGTTTCACCTGGGGGAGCCTGACTAGCTTCCCCTGGTTGGTAAGATGGATTGTGACAGCGATAGCGGTGAACATGGCGCGGTCATCCATCGACCTAAGGCTGGCGACATTGTGACTGCCGGAGTTGGGACGAACGTCGTCCGAGGCAACCTCGTTGACATGATCAGGGCCACAGATTCGTGCGGTGCGGGAATCTGCGTTTGCAGCGGTTTGCGCTGCCAAAAGAAGAGCCAGAGCAATGATGAGCTTGGTGCGATTCATTTCGTCCTCCGTTCCATCCGGTGCTGCAGGGATCGCTTGGAGGCGGCGGCCGAATGGGCTAAGCTAGGAAGCGCGCCAGGAAGGTGAAATGTCCCGAACGGCCCCTGAAATTGATCTGAAATCTGCTGAAACGATCACGTTTCGCGGTTTTGTCTTCCTGACGAAATGCAAAGAACTCCGAACCGTCGAAGGCAAAGCGGTCAATCTTCGCAGCCAGTCCGCCGAGGTGCTCTCCGCGCTCGCGGCGCGACCGGGCGAGATCGTGTCCAAGGATGCGCTGATGCAGGCGGTCTGGCCCGATACCTTCGTGACTGACGATAGTCTCACCCAATGCATTGCCGATATTCGCCGCGCATTGGGAGACGACAAGCACATGATCGTGCAAACCCTTCCGAAGAGAGGCTACCGGCTGAACGCCGATCCATCGGACGCGGCGGAGCCAAACGCCGCGGCCGGCCGGGAACCAGGCAGGACACGATTCTCGCGACGCGGCTTCATTCTTGCCGCACTCGTTCTCGTTGCGGGAGCCATCGGCGCATACTACGGCATGGAGACTTGGCGAGTCGCTCCGGTTCCTTCGAGCGACATGCCGAGGATTGCGATCCTTGCCTTCGACGACTTCAGTACCGGTGCGGACAAGGGTTATCTCAGCGATGCCGTCGCTGAGGGCATCATCACTGAGTTGGCGCGGAGCAAGACTTATGCCGTCATCGCCCGGAACTCGAGCTTCAGGTACCGCGACCAGCCGGTCGACGCCAGGCAGATTGGAGATGAGCTCGGCGTCGACTACCTGCTCGAAGGCAGCCAGCAGAAGATCGGAAACCGGCTGAAAGTGACGGCCCAGTTGCTGAACGCGCATGACGGATCGCATGTCTGGGCCAACACCTACAACCGCGAGATTGGCGATCTTTTCGTCGTCCAGGAGGAGATCATCCGCACGCTTGCGGATCGGGTCGGGCGCAGGATCGAGCGCCCGCTGCCACAGAGCGACGCCGCGCAGGTCAGCGCACTGAGCTATGTCCAGATGGGGTTTGCCGAGACCGACAAGGACTTCTCTGCCGCGGGGAACGAGCTGCTACGGCAGTTCAGCCTCAAGGCGGTCGAAGCGGATCCAGACTCCCAGTACGGCTATATCGGGATGGCCTTTGCCTATCGCAATGACGCGCTATTCTGGCACAAGCAGGAGAACAACCCCGACGAGGCGTTGAAGCGCGGCGCCGAATACGCGGACAAGGCAATCCTGCTCGCTCCGGACGATGCCAACGCGCATTATGTCCGCGCCAAAATTCATACCGAAGCCGGAGAGATCGAGCAGGCCATTGCTCGGTACGATCAGGCGATTGCGCTGAATCCCAGCGCCTCGAATATCCTAGCCGGCAGTGCGTCCCCGCTGATCTTTGCCGGCCGAATCGACGAAGCGATCGATCGGATTGAGCAGGCCAAGGGCATCGATCCTTTCCATCCTGACTGGTACCACTGGGACATGGGCTGGGCGCTGTGGGAAAAGAACGATTGCGAGGCTGCGCTGACGGCGATGCGGAAAATGGCCAGAATGCCGAGCGGCGCTCATCGAATGCTTGCGGGGATCCACGCCTGCCTGGGAAACGAGAGGGAGGCAAAGGAAGCGCTTGCGATTTTCCTCAATGACTCGCCCGGCGACTCCATCAGCAAACAACGCAAGCAGTGGGAGAAGATGTGGGCCGCTCCCAGCCTCGAGCGCTGGATCGAACACATGCGGTTCGCGGGTTTGCCGGAGTGACGCCGACCTTTTGCCGCCCGGCAGAAGACCGATTGGCCGCTAAACCTTTGAAGTTTTTAGGCGTATTAGCGCTGATTGTCCTCAAGACTAGCGCCATAATGCGCTCGCACCCGAACTTCTGGAACGGTCGAAATCGGTATTCCTCTTCGGTAGCATGAGCTTTTCAACACCGTTGTCTATTTCGCGCCGAGCCTAGCCAGCACGGCCTTGGGAATATTGTATTCCCGGATCACTGCGTCGTGCTTGCGCAAGCCGCACAATTCGCGCTGGATGAAGTAGGCGTGGACCGCCTCGGCCGCGTCCTTGAGCAGCCGGGCGCGATGCTCGCCATCGTCGCCATGTTCACGCAATCTCGCCAGCGTTTCATCCACGCGCCGGCCGGCGCGGCCGAGCGCCGCCGCCTTTTCGCCGAGGATTTCATGGCCGAGCAGGTCGAGCGCGCTCTCCTGCGCCCCCGACCGTCCGAAATTGGATGGCATTCGCACCGACATGATTCACTCCGGTTTGCTGAAATCTGGCCCTACTCCGCCGGCCGCGTCTCCTCCAGCACGCTCTCCTCGTTGAACAGGAAGCCGCCGGACTGCCGCTTCCACAGCCGCGCATAGAGCCCATCGAGCGCGACCAGCTCGTCATGCGTGCCTTGCTCGACGATGCGGCCGCCGTCGAGCACCACCAGGCGATCGAGCGCGGCGATGGTCGACAGCCGGTGCGCTATGGCGATGACCGTCTTGTTCTCCATCAGCCGCGCCAGATTTTCCTGGATGGCCGCCTCGATGTCAGAATCGAGCGCCGACGTCGCCTCGTCGAGTATCAGGATCGGCGCGTCCTTGAGGAAGACGCGGGCGATCGCCACGCGCTGGCGCTGGCCGCCAGACAATTTCACGCCGCGCTCGCCGACAAAGGCCTCATAGCCCTGGCGACCGCGATTGTCGCGCAAGTCGAGGATGAAGTCGTGCGCCTCGGCCTTCCTCGCGGCCGCGATCACCTCGGCGTCGGTTGCTTCCGGCATGCCAAGCTTGATGTTGTCGCGCAAGGAACGGTGGAAAAGCGCGGTATCCTGGCTGACGACACCGATGTTGGCACGCAGCGAATTCTGCGTCACCTTCGAGACGTCCTGGCCGTCGATGGTGATCTTGCCGGCCTCGAGCTCGTAGAGGCGCAGGATCAGATTGGCCAGCGTCGTCTTGCCGGCGCCGGACGGCCCGACCAGTCCGACCTTCTCGCCCGGCCGCACGACAAGATCGATGCCGTTGAGCACGCCGAATCCCTTGCCGTAGTGGAACTCGACGTTGTTCACTTCGATCCGGCCGCCGGTCACGACAAGCTCCTTGGCGTCGGGCGTATCGGTCAGGCCGAGCGGCTGCGAGATCAGCGCCTTCGAGTTTTCCAGCACGCCGAGATTCCGCAGGATGCTGTTGAGCTGCATCATCAGCCGGCCGAGCAGCATGTTGAGCCGCAGCACCAGGGACAGCGTGAAAGCGACGGCGCCGACGGTGATCGAGCCTTCGAGCCAGAGATAGACGGCAAAACAGGCGATCGCAGTGATCATGATCCCCGACAGCGTCGTCAGCGCCATGCGCACGCCAGTCAGCCTGCGGGTGAACGGGCGCAGCGCATCGAGATAGATATCGAAACCGCTCCTGATGTAACGGTCGTCGCCATCGGCGGAGAACAGCTTCAGCGTCTGCACGTTCGAGTAGGAATCGACGAAGCGGCCGGTGATCATCGAACCGGCCTCTGCGGTTCGTTCGGCATGCTTGCGGATCGCCGGCAGATAGCGCCTGGCCAGCCAGCCGAAGGCGGTGATCCAGATCACCACCAGCGCCGCCAGCCGCAAGTCGAGGCCGGCGACCAGCACCAGCGTCGTCACCGTATAGACGACCATGAACCAGACGACCTCGATGAAGCTTTGCATCAAATCGCCGGTTGCCTGCCCGGCCTGCCAGACTTTTGTTGCGATGCGGCCGGCGAAATCGTTCTGGAAGAAGTTGTAGGACTGGCGCGAGACATGGCGGTGCGCCTGCCAGCGCACCAGATTGTAGAAGCCGGGGGTGATCGTCTGCTCGTCGACCAGCGCCGCCAGGCCGACGACGATGGTGCGGATGACCAGCACCACGGCGGCCATGAAGACAAGTTCGGGGCCGGCGGCAGTCCACAGCGCGTCCCAGCTGCGCTCGCCGGGGAGCTGGTCGAGAATGTCGACCAGCCTGCCGACGAAGTAGAACAGCCCAGCCTCGACCAGCGGCGCAATGCCGCCGATGACAAGCATGGCGAAGAAGGCGACCTTCGCCTGGCCGACATAGTGCCAGAGGAAACCGCTGACGCTGACCGGTGGCCGAAGGCTCGCGGGCTCCCTGAACGGATAGACCCAGTTCTCGAACCAGCGATAGACGGCAATCATCATTCGGCAATCATCATTCTGGTGCCATCATTCTGCGGCCCATCATTCCGCTGCTTGACCCTTCACAAGGGCATCGTTGGCGGCCGCACCCTCGTCGAGCAGGAAGCCGCCCGACTGACGCTGCCAAAGCTGCGCATAGAGCCCGCCGCTGGCGACGAGTTGCTCATGCGAACCCTCCTCGATGAGGCGGCCCTTGTCCATGACGACGAGCCGGTCCATCGCCGCGATGGTCGAGAGCCGGTGCGCGATGGCGATGACGGTCTTGCCTTGCATGAGCTTGTAAAGGTTCTCCTGGATTGCCGCCTCGGCCTCTGAATCCAGCGCAGACGTCGCCTCGTCGAGGATGAGGATCGGTGCGTCCTTCAGCATGACACGGGCAATCGCGATGCGTTGGCGCTGGCCCCCGGACAATTTGACGCCGCGATCGCCGACATGCGCATCGAAACCGGTGCGGCCACTGGCGTCCGAAAGCCTTGATATGAAATCAAGCGCCTCGGCGCGGCGTGCTGCCTCGACCAGCATCTCGTTGCTGGCGTCCGGTCGGCCATAAAGGATGTTCTCGCGCACTGAGCGATGCAGCAGCGAGGTATCCTGCGTGACCATGGCGATCTGGGCGCGCAGCGAATCCTGCGTCAGCGCCGCGATTTCCTGGCCGTCGATCAGGATCTTGCCGCTTTCAAGGTCGTAGAAGCGCAACAGAAGGTTGACCAGCGTCGACTTGCCGGCGCCCGAGCGGCCGACGATGCCGACCTTTTCGCCCGGCTTCACCGTCAGCGACAGGCTTTCGATCATGCCTTTCTGCTTGCCGTAGTGGAAGCGGATGTCCTCGAAGCGGATCTCGCCCTTGATCACGACAATGTCCTTGGCGCCAGGCCTGTCTTCGACGACGCGCGGCAACGAGATCGAGCTGATGCCGTCCTGCACCGTACCGATATTCTCGAACAGGGTGGACATCTCCCACATGATCCATTGCGACATGCCCCAGAGCCGAAGCACGAGGCCGATGACCAGGGCGACGGCGCCGATCGTCACCACCTGGCCGAGCCACAGCCACAGCGAGATTGCAGTGACCGAAAACAACAGCAGTGAGTTCAGGACGTAGAGCAGGCCGTAGAGCTGCGTCACCAACCGCATCGACCGGTAGACCGTATCGAGAAAGCCGGCCATGCCTTCCCGGGCGAAGGACGCCTCGCGCCGCGCATGCGAGAACAGCTTGACCGTCTGGATGTTGGAGTAGCTGTCGACGACGCGGCCGGTCATGGTCGAGCGCGCGTTGGCCTGCTCCTCGCCGACCTTGCCCAATCGCGGGATGAAATAGCGCAGCAGCAAGACATAGCCGGCAAGCCAGACGGCAAGCGGTGCCGCCAGCCGCCAGTCGGCCGAGCCGACAATCAACAGCATGCCGAGGAAATAGACCACGACATAATTGAGCACATCGATGAGCTTGATGACGCATTCGCGCACGGCGAGCGCCGTCTGCATCAGCTTGGTCGCGATGCGTCCGGCGAACTCGTCCTGGTAGAAGGCCATCGACTGCTTGAGCAGGTAGCGATGCACCTGCCAGCGGATACGCATCGGATAGTTGCCCATCAGCGTCTGCTGGTTGAGGAGCGCATGGAACCAGACCGTCGCCGGCAGCGCGAAAACCACGATGAAAGCCATGCCTGCGAGCTTCCAGCCCTCGGTCTGCAGGAATGTCTCGCGATTCTGCACCGACAGCCAGTCGACGATCCGGCCCATGAAGCCGAACATCCACACCTCGGCAAGGGCGATAGCCGTCACCAGCATCGCATCGATTGCGATGTAGGGCCAGGCGCCGCGCGTATAGTGGACGCAGAAGGCGATCAGCGTCTTCGGCGGCTCGACCGGCTCCTCGGCAGGGAACGGATCGAGCCTTGTTTCAAACCAGCGGAACATTGTCTTGGTACTCACATGCTCGTTTTCGCTCTCGCCGCGCGGGAGCGTGTAGCGTCCTGGGAGCGCATGGCGTCATGGGTCGCGTGGCAGCAAGGACCGGCGTCCCGGAATCACCCGGGCCGCCGATCCTGCTTCGCGCAATATAGGATGTTGCGGGCTTTTCGCCGACAGGCTCGTTTGACGATCCTGACAGCGCTGCGTCGACGACCCGGAGTTTCGCGCCGGATTTCGCGCCAGGGCGGATCAGCCTGATGATCCGGCGCACCAGCGACGGCCGGCTGCGGTCGGGAACCGCGCGCGAGAAGTCGACGTCCGGCAGCATGCCGCGATGCGGGCGCCGGCGGGTTTCGGCGTGAACCGCCGACGAGTAGGTTTCGCCGACCAAAAGCGCCCAGGTCGCCATCCTGCGCTCGTGCAGGTTTCTTGAACCGGGAATTTTGCAGGGATCGAACATCGGTCCGTCCTCCATGTGAAAATAGGGAAGAAAATCCGGCCTGTTCGCAGCTGAATGGCCGGCGAAAGGCGGGGGTTGAACAGCGGCGTGCTCAGGCGGGGCGTTCAGCCCCTTCGACAGCTTGAAAAACATCGCAGGATTCCTTCGAAGACCGAAAAAGGGTTTCGGCTAAGAATCGGTGCGATCGAAATCTAAAAGGTCAGGAGAATCGTCGAACCGAAACCGCCGGCAGGCTGGTAAGCCCACATGAGGGGCGCTGGATGTGCATGATCATCATGAATTACCCCTCCATCGGTTCGGGTTGACAATGCCCGGCGTATAACCGACTTCGCAGAAAATGACCACCCGCCGGTCCAGAAATTTCCAAAACCGCGAACCTGTTGTGGCCGATCTGCCACTTATTAGAAGGATGCGGAAATGAACAACCGTCTCCGCATCGCGCTCTACCAGCCGGATATCGCCGGCAACACCGGGACAATCCTGCGCTTCGCGGCTTGCCTCGGTCTCGGCGTCGACATCATCGAACCGGCCGGCTTCCCGCTCTCCGACCGGGCGCTGAAACGGGCCGGCATGGATTATCTCGAAATGGCGGCGCTGACCCGGCATGTCGACTGGCAAGCCTTCGAGCACTGGCGCAGAGGCGAAGCGCGGCGGCTGGTGCTGCTGTCGACCAGAGCCGCGACCGCCTATACCGATTTCGCCTTCGCCGATGCCGACATTCTTCTGTTCGGCCGCGAATCCGCAGGCGTGCCTGATCCTGTCCACGAGGCGGCGGATGCGCGACTGATCATCCCGATGCAGCCGGGCGCGCGCAGCATCAACGTCGCGCTTTCCGTCGCCATGGTGGCCGGCGAGGCGATCCGGCAGCTCGGATAGGATTTGCAGAGGCGTAGCGGGTGCAGAGATTGTGGCGGCTTTCTCGCCGACGACCGCACCGCCGCTTGTCATTCTCACCCAGGCGCACATCGCCTTCTCCTGCGGTTTGCATATCAAGGGTTTCTTCGTTACAAGCTCAACTTAACTTGAGGTCAAGCGGAAAATTCAAATGGCTGCGGTGACGGAATTGACGGTCGGCCAGGTGGCCACGCGCAGCGGGGTGGCAGTGTCGGCGCTGCATTTCTACGAGGCGCGCGGATTGATCCGCAGCCACCGCACATCAGGCAACCAGCGGCGCTACGGCCGCGACGTGCTGCGGCGGGTGGCGATCATCAAGGTGGCACAGGAGGTCGGCATCTCGCTGGCCGAGATCGGCGAGGCATTGGCATCGCTGCCTGAAGGCCGCACGCCGACGCGCGGGGACTGGAATGTGCTTTCAACCGCTTGGCGCGACCAGCTCGATCGCAAGATTGCCCAGTTGAAGAAGCTGCGCGACGGGCTGACCGACTGCATCGGCTGCGGCTGCATGTCGATCGACAAGTGCCCGCTGCGCAACAAGGAAGACCGGCTGAGCGCCCAAGGCCCGGGCGCAAGGCGGTTGTTGGTCGCTCGCTAATCCGCCGCCGGCAATCGCCTGATGGTGAATTCGATGACGTCGCCCGGCCGCTCGAACCAGCTTTCGATCTCGGTCCAGTAGGCCTGCTTGGGAAAGCGCTCGAACCACTCCTTCGCCTTGAGCCGCGCATCGGAGCGCGGCAGGACGAAGGTCTCGCGCAAAAACCCGTCGCGCGGCATGCGCTCGCGCTCGGCGCGCGAACGGTCGAGCCTCTTCTTCAGGCCATCCAGCGGCGGTCTTGCCGGAGTGCGCACGAAAGAACTCCATTCACACTTGACCCTTGCACCTAAGAGATTAGGGATCGCGGCCGGAAAAGACGAGTCATTTGTCGGGGTACGCCCGACAACCGGAGACAGCATTTGCAACGACCCAAAATACCGGCGGGGCTGCCGGCCGACATCGAACAGAAGAAGATGAAGGCGCGGCTGTGGTTTGAGACGCTGTGCGAGCGCATCTGCGCCGCCTTCGAGCAGATCGAGCAGGACCTGCAGGGGCCGCAGGCCTCATGGTCGCCCGGCCGCTTCGAAAAGACGCCGTGGCAGCGCGACGCCGGCAAGGGCGGCGGCGGCACCATGTCGATGATGCGCGGCCGCGTCTTCGAGAAGGTCGGCGTCCACACCTCGACGGTCTATGGCGAGTTCTCGCCGGAGTTCAGGAAGCAGATGCCGGGCGCCGAGGAAGACCCGCGCTTCTGGGCGAGCGGCATTTCGCTGATCGCCCATCCGTGGAACCCCAACGTGCCGGCGGTGCACATGAATACGCGCATGGTCGTCACCTCGCGCCAATGGTTCGGCGGCGGCGCCGACCTGACGCCGGTGCTCGACCGTCGCCGCACTCAGGAGGACCCGGACACGGTCGCCTTCCACCGCGCCATGCAATTTGCCTGCGAGAAGCACGCTGGCGTCGCCGACCACGCGAAATTCAAGGCCTGGTGCGACGAGTATTTCTATCTGCCGCACCGCAACGAACCGCGCGGCACCGGCGGCATCTTCTTCGACTGGCTGCATTCGGACGAGGACAGAGGCGGCTGGAACGCCGATTTCAACTTCGTCCAGGATGTCGGGCGCACTTTTCTCGTCGTCTACGGGCATCTGGTGCGGGCCAATTTCAACGACAACTGGACCGAGGGCGACCGCGAAGAACAGCTCATTCGCCGCGGCCGCTATGTCGAATTCAACTTGCTTCACGATCGCGGCACCATCTTCGGGCTGAAGACCGGCGGCAACGTTGCCGCGATCCTGTCCAGCCTGCCGCCAGAGGTGAAATGGCCGTAAAATCTCGGTGAGTTGGACGTGAGTCGCAATCGGGTCCAAATCGCAGGATTCTGGCGGCGAATGTGGCGCGCAGAATATCTTTTTCGTCTAATATCCATTTGAAAAAGCAAGACTATTTTCGTTACGGGCCGGGAAACGCCGGCGGTTCTCGCCTCCCTGGAACCGCGACCCGACGCGACTGGACGGCCCATGATTAAGTAGGGCACCTTCCCAAAATGGTGCCTTCATTTCCAGGAGAGCATGCCATGCGCAAGCTTATTATGTCGGTTGCGGCTGCTGCCGTTCTTGCCTCTGGTGGCGCTGCCTTCGCAGCGGTCAAGCATACCACGGGCACGATCAAGACTTACGATGGAACGGCGATGAGCCTCGTTCTGGATAACGGATCTACCTTTACGCTGCCCAAGGCCTTCAAGAATCCTGGCCTGAAGGCCGGCGAAAAGGTCCGCGTTTCGTGGGACATGAGCGGCAAGCACAAAATCGCCGAGGCAGTCACGATCGTGAAGTGATGGCCTGGCCGCTGGAGCAAGACGAGGTCTTGCCTCCGGGGTAGCGTCAAGAGGGCGGAGCAGCGATGCTCCGCCTTTTTCGGTCTCTGCAGCAACCAAAACCATCCGATCGTGTTATGCTGGTTCGGCCAGCGCATGACCCGAAAACCGAACCGGTTTCCGACAGAGATCATGCGTCGATCAAAGGTGCTGGAGCCTCCGTGTCAGAGCAGATGCGGCGCTCCGAGGAGGAAAAGGGAGAAATCCGATGAAGGAATTCCACTGCGGCTCGCTGGTTCCGGGTTGTGACTGGCATACGCGCGCCGACGAGGAAGCCGAGATCATGCGGCGCGCCGTCGAGCATATGCGTGAGACGCATGGCGAGACGATCATTCGCGAGACGATGATCGAAGCGATCCGTTCGCGCATCGAAAAGGCTCGCGACGCGGCCTGATTTGCCTAAGAGACTGTTTCGAAATTCGCTCTGGCGAGTCATATGGTGGTGGCTTCGAGAACCGGAGCGCAGCGGACATTCGGGTCCGTGAGCACCGGAAGCGCAGAAAACGCCATCAGATGGCCGCCAGAGTAGAGTTTCCAAACGGTCTCTAACTTTCGAGTGCTTCTGCGGCGCGCTCGAGAAGTGCGCCGCGATCCAGCGCAAAGCCGGACTCGATCCACTCGTTTTCGAGGTTCTTCAGGGTTGCGCCGAGTTTCGGCCCAGGCGACGCGCCAAGCCTCGCCAGATCGGCGCCCTTGAGCGGAAAGCCGGGCTTTTTCCATTTTTCGGCAAAGGCCAGCAGCCGCGAGACGCCGCCAGCTTCGAGCAGCGCGTCGTTGTCCTCGACGGCGCGGGCTCGAGCGGAAGCGAGCGACAGCCGCAAGCGATCGACTATGCCTTGACGATCGCCGCGATAGAGCCGTTTTGCGAGTCCCGCTTCGGTCGTCTTCGGCTCGACGGGCGCTGTCAGCGCCCACTGCCTGAGGCGACCGGCGTCGCTGACGGAGAACCTCAACCGCTCGGCGAGCGTCTTCATCCGCGCTGCGTCCGGTGGCACGATCGCTTCCAGCCTGAGCAGCGGGTCCGGCACCCAGCCGAGATCCTTCTCCGCCCTGGTCAGCGCATGGATCGCATCGATGCCCCATTTCTCGCTCTCCGGCAGAACGCTGGTGAGCACGCCCGCCTGGCGCATCCACAGCAGGGCGCGCGATGGATCGCGGGCCGACAGCAGCTTCTTCAGTTCGGACCAGACGCGCTCGACCGAGAGTTGGCCAAGCCCCTCCTTGAGCCGGGCGCAAGCCTTCAGCCCTTCGGCATCCGGCCGGCCGTCGCCATACCAGGCGAAGAAGCGGAAAAAGCGCAGGATGCGCAGATAATCTTCGCGGATGCGCGCCTCCGGATCGCCGATGAAGCGCAGCCGGCGCGCCTCGACATCGGCAATGCCGCCGACCAGGTCGACGATCGTGCCGTCGGCCTCGGCATAGAGCGCGTTGATGGTGAAATCGCGCCGTTCCGCATCGGCCTTCCAGTCGCGCCCGAACAACACTTTTGCCCGCCGTCCGTCGGTCTCGATGTCGGCGCGCAGCGTGGTCACCTCGAACGGCTTGCCGCCGGCGACAATGGTGATGGTGCCGTGCTCGATGCCGGTTGGCACCGCCTTGAAACCCGCCGCCTCGGCGCGGCGGATGGTTTCATCAGGCACGGTCGTGGTGGCGATATCGACGTCGGCAACCGGCTGGCCGATGAGCGCATTGCGCACCGCACCGCCGGCGACGCGCGCCTCCTCGCCGCCATCCGCCAAAGCCGCCAGCAGGCGCTGCAAATGCCGTTCCCCGAGCCAGTCGGCCTTGCCCGCGAGCGACACCCGGCCGCTCACGTATAGAGCCTTTCATAGAGCGTGCGGATGATGCCCGCGGTGACGCCCCAGATGCGTTGTCCGTCATAGGGCATTTCGTAGAAGACCCATTCGAGATCGTTCCACATGCGGCTGTCGCGGCCGTGGTTGGCCGGGTCCATCAGAAAGCGCAGCGGCACTTCGAAGGCGGCGTCGACCTCCTCGGAATTCAGCGTCAGTGAAAAGTCCGGCCGCACTATTCCCAGCACCGGGGCGATCCGGTAGCCGCTGCCGGAGACGTAATCGGGCATGCGGCCGATGATCTCGACCCGATCCTGGCCAAGCCCGATCTCCTCGAATGTCTCGCGCAATGCCGCCGCCTCCGGGCTCGGGTCGGTAGGATCGATCGTGCCTCCGGGAAAGGCCACCTGCCCCGAATGGTTGCGCAGCTTTTCCGCCCGCTTGGTCAGCAGAAGCGTTGCGTCGCGCCCGTGATCGACCACCGGGATCAGCACGGCGGCATCGCGCAGCGCCTTTGCGAGCTTCAAACGCGGATGTCCCGGGTTGAAGCGATGGTCACCATAATCGTCGGCGGCATGCGCCAGCGGCTGCGCCGCGACGCGGGCGCGAAAATCCTCGGCCGAAAACGGCGCCGGCGTCACTTGGTCCATAGTGTCACCTGGTCCATCGCGTCACCTGGTCCATCATGCCCCGGTTCATTTGGCCCCGGTCCATTTGGCCCCGGTCCATTTGGCGTCGCCCTCTCATGCGCTCAGCCGCTGCAGCTTTTCCGTCGGCATGATCGGATAGACCGCACCCTTCGAGCGGACGGCAAACATCCTTCGGCCGCCGACCTCGATCTCCTCGCCATGCTCGACCAATTCATACATGACCGGCCGCGCCACCAGCGCCTCAAGCCGTCCGCGCACCAGCACATAAGGTTTCAGGCCGCCGGTTGCCTCCTCGTCGACAAAGCGCAGCGGATGCTCCGGCCCGGCCTCGACCACATCGCCGACATTGGTACGAAAGGTGATGACCTGGCCATCGCCGGTGCCGCAAACATCCATCTCAACGGCGATGAACGGCGCATCGACGACGCGGATGCCGACCCTTTCCACCGGCGTCACCAGGTAGGTCCTGCCGTCTTCGTCCTTGCGCAGCACGGAGGAAAACAGCTGCACCAGCGGCATGCGGCCGATCGGCGTGCCCTGGTAGAACCAGGTGCCGTCCTGTCTGATCTCCATGTCGAGATCGCCGCAAAAGGCCGGATTCCAACGATCCACCGGCGCCGGTCCCTTGCCCGCGCGGGCGGCACGCGAGATCAGCGCCTCCAGTCCGAGCGCCGCGGTCGCTGCCGTCAAACTTCCTTCACGATCGTCGGCGCGTTCTGTCATGGTCACGAAATAGTCACTGTTGTTCCGCTTGTCAGCCTAAGTCAGTGATTTAAGTTCAAAGACAGGCGCCACGCGAGGCCGAATCGCGGCACTCTGTGGCGTCGAAGCTGCAAGCCGGTATTTCCAACGAGAAGGATCGATGCTGCATGAGCGTGATGATCAAGGAAAGCCCGATCAGCGAAGAGGACATGATCGCCCTGGCCGAGACGGCGCTGGCCGACATTTCCAGGGTTCGCGAGGGCGTCGGCCGCGTCATCTTCGGCCAGGAAAGCGTCGTCGAACGCACGCTGGTGGCGCTGCTGGCCGGCGGCCATGCGCTGCTGGTCGGCGTGCCCGGCCTCGCCAAGACCAAGCTGGTCGAGACGCTGGGCATCGTGCTCGGCCTCGATTCCCGCCGCATCCAGTTCACGCCCGACCTGATGCCGTCCGATATTCTCGGCTCCGAGGTGATGGAGCAGGACGAATTCGGCAAGCGCTCGTTCCGCTTCATCTCCGGGCCGATCTTCGCGCAACTGCTGATGGCCGACGAGATCAACCGCGCCTCGCCGCGCACCCAGTCGGCGCTGCTGCAGTCGATGCAGGAATACCACGTCACCATTGCCGGTGTCCGCCACGACCTGCCGGCGCCCTTCCACGTGCTGGCGACGCAGAATCCGCTGGAGCAGGAGGGCACCTATCCGCTGCCCGAGGCACAGCTTGACCGTTTCCTGATGCAGGTCGACATCCTCTATCCGGAAATCGAGGCGGAGCGCCGCATCCTCCTGGAGACCACCGGCATTGAGGACGCCAAGGCGCAGAACGTGCTGCAGCCGGCGCGGCTGAAGGAGATCCAGACCCTCATTCGCCGCATGCCGGTGCCGGAAAGCGTCGTCGAGGCGATCCTCCAGTTGGTGCGCTCGGCGCGCCCCGGCCAGGGCAATGCCGAGACCGACAAGCACGTCGCCTGGGGCCCGGGCCCGCGCGCCAGCCAGTCGCTGACACTGTGCGCCCGCGCCCGCGCCCTTTATGACGGACGGCTGGCGCCGTCGATCGACGACATCAGAGCGCTGGCCGAGCCGGTGCTGCAGCACCGCATGGCGCTGACCTTTGCCGCCCGTGCCGAGGGCACGACCGTGCGCGACGTGGTGGCGAAACTGGCAAAAGGCATCTGATGGCGCGTATAGGCGAGGCCCAGGCACCGGCGGCGACGCGTGACGCGCTCGCCCGCGGCCGGTTGCGGGCTTCGCTGGTGCCGGACCTGCTGGTCGAGGCGCGTCGCATCGTCAACACGGTGATCGCCGGCTGGCACGGCCGCCGCAAGCGCGGCATCGGCGAGAATTTCTGGCAGTTCCGGCCCTATGTCGAGGGCGACTCCTCGCGTATCGACTGGCGCCGCTCGGCCCGCGACGACCACATCTATGTGCGAGACCGCGAATGGGAGGCCGCCCATACGGTGTGGCTGTGGGCAGATCCCTCGCCTTCCATGCTCTACAAATCGACCGGCGCCACCGTCTCGAAGGAGTCCCGCGCGCTGGTGCTTGCGCTGGCCATGGCCGAGCTTCTGTCGCGCAGCGGCGAGCGCATCGCCTGGCCCGGGCTGACCGATCCGTTCACCGCCCGCAACGGCGCCGAGCGGATCACAGCACAACTCAGCCATGCCGGCGAATTGCCGGCAAAACCCGACCTGTCCGCTATCCGCCGCTTCTGCGACATCGTCATCGTCAGCGACTTCCTCGATCCGGTCGAGGACACCATCGCCTGGCTTGACGTGCTCGCCCGCCACGGCGTGCGTGCCCATCTGATCGAGGTCGCCGACCCGGCCGAGGAGAGATTCCCCTATGCCGGCCGCACCGAATTCACCGATCCCGAGACCGGCGACAAGCTGACCGCGGGCCGCGCCGAAACACTGGGCGACGACTACCGACTGCTTTACATCGCCCGCCGCCAGGAACTGACCGACTGGTGCAAGCGCCTCGGCTGGAGCTTTACCGTCAACCACACCGACCGCCTCGCCTCCGATGCGCTGGTGCGTGTCCACATGGCGATGACCCTCGATGGCAGCTCAGCCGGGAGGATCCGCGCATGAGCTGGCTGCCGCTCTCCTTCGGGGCGCCGATGGTGCTGTGGGGCCTTCTGGCCCTGCCGGTGATCTGGTGGCTTTTGCGGTTCACCCCGCCCAAGCCGCAGACCGAGGTCTTCCCGCCGCTGAAGATCCTGGCCCGCGTGCTGAAGCGCGAGGAGACGCCGCAACAGAGCCCGTGGTGGCTGACGCTGCTCAGGCTGCTGATGGCGGCCCTTATCGTTGCGGCGCTGGCCGAACCTGTCTTCAACCCGCGTGAAAGACTGCCGGCCGAGGGCACCGCTCTTGCGCTGGTCATCGACAATGACTGGGCAAGTGCCGCCGACTGGGGCCAGCGCGTCGCCACTGCCGAACGGCTGATCACCGATGCCAGCTCCAACGACGTGCCTGTCATCATCGCCTTCACCGCCGAAAAACCGAATGCCGAGATCGGCCCGTTCGACGCCGCCACCGCGCTCGACCGGCTGCGCGCGGCAAAGCCGCGGCCGATCCCGACCGACCGCCCGGCCGTCTATGCCCGCGTCGCGACAACCCTGGAGAGCTTGCCGGGCGCCAGCGTCGCCGTGCTCGCCGACGGTCTGGCGGCGGAAGGCGACGAGGCCGCCTTCAACACGCTTCTGTCGAAGAACGCCGCCCGTGTCGTCTGGGCCGCCTCCGACCGGCCTGGCCTGATCGGCCTGACTGGCGCCGACAACCAGGTGGACGGCTTCGAGCTGACCGCCATCCGCGCGCCGGGCGATCCGGCGCCGGCTCAGGTGACCGCCGGCGCCTTCGACGACAAGGGCCGCCGCATCGCCGACGCCACGCTGACCTTCTCGCCGGGCGAATCCACCGCCACCGGCACGATGGCGGTGCCGTTCGAGCTGCGCAACGACTTCGCCTCGATCACGCTCGACGGTCAGCGGCAGGCCGGCGCCGTCCGCGTGCTCGACGAGAGTTCCAAGCGCCGCCGAGTCGGACTGCTGTCGCAGGCCGAAGCCGACCAGGCGCAGCCGCTTCTGTCGCCGCTGTACTACATCCGCCGCGCGCTGCAGCCCTTCGCCGATCTGGCCGAGCCGTCGAGCGCCGACCTTGCCGACGCCATCCCGCAGCTCCTCGACCAGAAGCCGGCGATGATCGTCATGGCCGATGTCGGCACCATTCCGCAGCAGGTGCGGCAAAGGCTGGTCGACTGGGTCGACAATGGCGGCACGCTGGTGCGATTCGCCGGCTCGCGGCTGGTCGCTGCCGGCAATGACGACGACCTGCTGCCGGTCAGGCTGCGCATCGGCGAGCGCTCGCTCGGCGGCGCGCTGTCGTGGACGACGCCGCAGCCGGTCACCGATTTTCCGAAGACCGGCCCCTTCGCCGATCTCGCTCCGCCGGCCGAGGTCACCGTCACCAGGCAGGTGCTGGCCGAGCCGACGCCCGATATCGTCGAGCGCAGCTGGGCCACGCTTGCCGACGGCACGCCGCTGGTGACCGGTATGAAGAAGGGCAAAGGCACGCTCGTCCTGTTCCATGTCACGCCGGAGGCGACCTGGTCGAACCTGCCGATCTCCGGCAGCTTCGTCGAGATGCTGCGCCGCATCGTGCAACTGTCGCGCAACCAGGGCGCGGCGGTCGCCAATGCCGAAGCCGCCGCCGCCTCGCTGGCGCCCTACCGCATGATATCAGCCGATGGCACGCTGGTGCCGCCGACGCCGGATGCACGGCCGCTGGTGCCGGGTGCCGGCCCGCTGCCGGTGACGTTCGAGAATCCGCCCGGCCTGTATGGCTCCGACACCGGCGTCATCGCTCACAATCTGCTCAATGCCGAAAGCCGCTTGGCGCCGCTGGTCCGTCCTCCGATCACCGTGCCGGTCACCACCGTCCAGTACGCTTTCGACGAATCACACAATTTGAAGGGCCCGCTGGTGGCGGCAGCTCTCCTGCTGATGGTCCTTGATACGCTGGCGGTGTTCTGGATGGGCGGCCTGTTATCGCGCCGGCCGCGCCGCGCCGGCACGGCCGCCGCAACCATCGCCGCCCTGCTGATTGCGCTCGGCGCCCTGGTCGGCCACACCGACATCGCCCGCGCCGACGATGCCAAACCCGGTGATGAGCGGGCGATCGAGGACATTTCGAAAACCCGGATCGGCTATGTGCAGACCGGCGACCGGAGCGTCGATTCGATCAGCCAGGCCGGGCTGGAGGGCCTGACCCGCTTCCTGATCGAGAAGACCGCGCTCGAGCCGGGGGCGCCGGCCAGCGTCGATATCTCGAAGGACCAGCTTGCCTTCTATCCGCTGATCTATTGGCCGATCGATCCTGCCGCGCCGATGCCGAGCCAGGCCGCGATCGCCCGCGTCGACGCCTATATGCAGCAGGGCGGCACGGTGCTGTTCGACACGCGCGACCAGTTCGCCACCGGCATCGGCGCGGAGCAGGCCAGCCCGGCGACGGAGCGGCTGCGCGACATCCTCGGCAACCTCAACGTGCCGGCGCTGGAGCCGGTGCCGTCGGACCATGTGCTGACCAAATCCTTTTACATCCTGCCTGAGTTTCCCGGACGCTTCGCCGGTGGCCCGCTCTGGGTCGCGGCGTCGCTCGAAGCCAGCAACACCGAGAACCGCCCGGTACGCACCGGCGACGGCGTCTCGCCGATCATGATCACCGCCAATGATTTCGCCGGCGCCTGGGCGGTCGACGAGAATGGCGACCCGCTTTTGCCGACCGTGCCGTCGGATCCGATGCAGCGCATTTATGCGCTGCGCGCCGGCGTCAACATCATGATGTACATGCTGACCGGCAACTACAAATCCGATCAGGTGCATGTGCCGGTGCTGCTCGAACGGCTGGGGCAGTAAGCCATGAACTTGTCGCTCGCCTTCGAACCGCTCATCTCCTGGCCGCTGCTCGGCCTGGTGCTGGCGCCGCTGTTGCTGCTGGCATTGGTCGGCCTGTGGTTCCGCCAGCGCGGCGCGGTCTTCCGTTTTGCCGCCCTGCTGGCGCTGACTGCGGCCCTGCTCAACCCGGTGTTGCTCGACGAAGAGCGCGAGGCGCTGAAAAGCGTCGTCGCCGTCGTCGTCGACCGCAGCCAGAGCCAGGACATTGGCGAGCGCACCAGGCAGACCGACGAGGCGCTGGCCGGGCTTCAGCAGCGCCTCGGCCGCTTCAAGCAGTTCGACATCCGCGTCGTCGAGGCCGGCAAGCCGGAAGCCGCCGAGGAGCGCACCGAAACGCGGCTTTTCGGGGCGCTTGAGAGTGCTTTCCGCGACGTGCCGCCTTCGCGCATCGGCGGCGCCATCATGATCACCGACGGCGAGGTGCATGACGCCCCGGGCGGCACGCCCGACTTCAACGCGCCGCTGCACGCGCTGATCACCGGCAACGACCAGGAAAAGGATCGCCGCATCCGCTTCGAGAATGCGCCGCGCTTCGGTCTGGTCGGCAAGCCGCTCGAAATGACCTATCGCGTCATCGGCACCAACAACGAGGCCGGCTCGGTCGATGTGCGCGTCTCGGTCAATGGCGAGCAGGTTTCGGTCGAGCGCGCCACCATCGGCCAGGCCATGCCGCTGCAGGTGACCATTCCCGGCGCCGGCCGCAACATCGTCGAGCTCGCCATCGATCCCGAGCCCGACGAACTCACCGACACCAACAACCGCGCCATCGCGCTGATCGACGGCATCCGCGAGAATTTGCGCGTGCTGCTGGTCTCCGGCGAACCGCATGCCGGCGAACGCACCTGGCGCAACCTTCTGAAATCCGACGCCTCGGTCGATCTGGTCCACTTCACCATTCTGCGGCCGCCGGAAAAGCAGGACGGCACGCCGATCAACGAATTGTCGCTGATCGCCTTCCCGACGCGCGAACTGTTCGTCGAGAAGATCAAGGATTTCGACCTGATCATCTTCGACCGCTACCAGCACCGCGACGTGCTGCCGGTCCTCTATTACGACTACATCGCCGAATATGTTGAAAAGGGCGGCGCGCTGCTGATCGCGGCAGGACCCGAATATGCCGGCGAAAGTTCCATCGCTCGCACGCCTTTGATGTCGGCGCTGCCGGCGATGCCGACCGGCGAAGTCGTCGAAAAGGCCTTTTATCCGCGCCTCACCGAGCTCGGCCAGCGCCATCCGGTGACGCGCGGGCTTGACGGCTCCGCCACCGAGCCGCCGCACTGGAGCCGCTGGTTCCGCACCATCGGCGTCGAGAACCCCGGAGGCGAGGCGGTGATGAAGGGCGCCGACGACCGTCCGCTGCTGCTGCTCGACCGCAAGGGTGAAGGCCGCGTCGGCATGTTTTTATCCGACCAGGGCTGGTTGTGGGCGCGCGGCTTCGAGGGCGGCGGCCCGCATGTCCAGCTCTATCGCCGCATCGCCCACTGGCTGATGAAGGAGCCCGAACTCGAGGAGGAGCGGCTGACTGCCGACGGCCGCGGCATGATGCTGGAAATCCGCCGCCAGACGATGAGCGACGATCCCGGCCCGGCGCAGATCATCACCCCGTCCGGCAAGGCGATGACCGTCAAGCTCGAGAGAGCCGAACCCGGCGTCTTCCTGGGCAGCATCGAGACCAGCGAGATCGGCCTCTATCAGGTCGGCAATGGCGACCTGAAAGCGCTTGCCCATGTCGGCCCGGTCAACGCACCGGAATTCACCGACGTCGTCTCCACCGAGAACCGGCTGAGAGCCCCGGCCGAGGCCACCGGCGGCAGCGTGCGCCGGCTGGCGCAATCGTCCACCCTTGGCAATCTCACAAGCGGCGTGACGCTGCCGTCGGTCGTCCCGGTCCGCTCCACGGGTGCGGCGGCCGGCAACGACTGGATCGGCCTGCGCACCACCGACGACAGCGTGCTGAAGGCCGTCTCGCGCGTGCCGCTGTTCGGCGGGTTCCTCGGCCTCGGCCTGCTGCTTCTGGCATTGGGCTCGATGTGGTACCGCGAGGGGCGTTAGCGACGCGCCTTCCCCTTCTCCCCTTGTGGGAGAAGGTGGCCGAGCCCACGGGTCTTGCCTCCGGCAAGCCCGAGGACAGGCTCCGCTCGGTCGGATGAGGGGTGTTCCAGCTTGGCAGCGACGGCACTCCGTTCAGCACCCCTCAACCGTCTTGGCGCTGCGCGCCAATCCACCTTCTCCCACAGGGGGAGAAGGGGAAGTGGGCGCGCTACTCCTCCGGTTCCGTCGTGAACATCAGCGGGTAGCCCTTGGCCTTGCCGGCATCGGTCGCCCGAGTCGCCTTGGTCTCGGCGACGTCCCTTGTGAAGCGGCGACGACGCAGACGGCTCAGTCACCCGGGCCAGCAAACAAAATGAGATTTCCGTCTGGATCCATAACAATGAAGTTTCTGGCACCCCAGGGTTCTTTCCTGAGGACTTGGTGAAAGGGCACCCCTGCGGCCTGAAAATTCAGAAAGAGCTGTTTGATCTCGTCTGCAGTATCGACTGTGATCCCGGCGGAGAGCAGGTGTTCACGTTGCCGTATATCGCCAACGAACACAGGTTCGCAAAACAACCTCAGCGCGAGTTGCGCATTGTCACGTGTCACCTGTCCGTAAAATGCCGGGTCGCCGTAAACAAAGTCGACTCCGAAGCCGAGGTTGGTGGTGAAGAATTCGAACGACGCTTTGATGTCGGTGACGAACAACTGCGCTGAGGTTGAACTCAGAACGGGTGCAGGTACGGTCTGTTTTTTCTGATCTGTCATGGCTGGGGCTCCTGTCTTGAGCGCCTGCCATCCCTCGAACCCCGATTGACGCGCGATCAGTTCCTGCGCGTCGCTGAGCTTAAAATTTGCTTCCAGTACCTGATTGTCATCGAGATGCTGGAAGCGTGGCAACGCAGCCCTGATCTCGGCTGCGACCGGATAGTACCGTTCGCGGTGCCACCGCAAATATTGCTTGGCCTGCTTTTTGAGGTTTTCGAGATTCGGCATGGGCGCAACTGTGGTTACAGTATAGGCGGGCATTGCCCTTTCGACGTTATACCGATGCGCCCTACGCAGCGCTGCGAACGTGCCTCGGCGATGAGCAGTTGTCAATCACCGCACCCCGTCCAGTACCCTCAACCGTCTTGGCGCTGCGCGCCAATCCACCTTCTCCCGCAGCAAGGGGAGGAGGGGAAGCCGGCACTACTCCTCCGGTTCCGTCGTGAACATCAGCGGGTAGCCCTTGGCCTTGCCGGCATCGGTCGCCCGTGTCGCCTTGGTCTCGGCGACGTCCCTGGTGAAGACGGCGACGACGCAGACGCCGCGCTGGTGCGCGGTGATCATCACCCGCCGCGCCTGGTCCTCGCTCAGCTTGAATTCGCCCTTGAGCACCGTCACCACGAACTCGCGCGGCGTGAAATCGTCATTGAGGAGGATGACCTTGTAGAGCTTCGGACGTTCGATCTTCGGCCGCGTCTTGGTGCGGGATTTTGTGACGATCTCAGGCATCGGAACCGGCAACTGTGCGCAAGAATTTCGCTTTTATTCTGACATGGACGAAAGCGATCGTCCATTTTGAACCGCCCGCAAACCGCCTTCCCGGCGGGCGCGGCCATTCACAAGTCCGTGCCTATATGGGACCGCCGCCAAGCCAGCGCAGACCGCGAAGAAACGATACGGACCGTTCCGTTTAGAAACAACTATCGCCGCAATACCGCGCTCAGCACGTCCCTGATGCCGATGGCGCCGACGAAGCGCGACTGGTCGTCGAACAGCGCCACCGGTGCGGTCTGCGAGCGGTGCATGGCCAGCATCACCGTCTTCAGCGAGGTGCCGGGATTGGCCCAGAATACCTGCGTCGTCTCCTCCGGCTGCGCCTCGACATCGGCGCACGACACCCAGAACGCCGGCTTGCCATCGCGCTCGGCCGCCGCCACCAGCCCGTGCTCGTCGATCTTGAAACGCGTCGTCTTGCGGCGGTCGAGCCACACCCAGCCGTCCTCGCCGTGGTCGAGATCACGGCGGTCGCGCATCACGTTCCAGGCGGTCAGCACCGAGAGCGGGTTCACATTGGCGATGAAGTCGCGGACATAGTCGTTGGCGGGGCGCAGCACGATGTCTTCCGGCGCGCCGGTCTGCACGATGCGCCCGCCTTCCATGATGGTGATGTGGCTGCCGATCTTCAGCGCCTCCTCGAGATCGTGGCTGACGAAGACGATGGTCTTCTTCAGCTCGGCCTGAAGCTGCAGCAATTCGTCCTGCAGCTTGGTCCGGATCAGCGGGTCGAGCGCCGAGAACGGCTCGTCCATCAGCAGGATCGGCGCTTCGGTGGCAAACGCGCGCGCCAGTCCGACGCGCTGCTGCATGCCGCCGGAAAGCTCGTGGGCGTATTTCGACGCCCACTGGTCGAGCCCGACGAGCTTCAACTGGCGCTCGACGCGCGCCTTGCGCTCGGCTTCGGGCACGCCGGAAAGCTCGAGGCCGAAGCCGACATTTTCCGCGACGGTGCGCCAGGGCAGAAGGCCGAACTGCTGAAACACCATGGCGACCCGCGTCTGTCGGATGTGGCGCAGCGTGGCGGCGTCACAGGTTGCGACATCGACCATGCGGTCGCCGTCCTTGACCATGACGTTGCCGCGCGCCGGCACGTTGAGCAGGTTGACGGCGCGCAGCAGCGTCGATTTGCCGGAGCCGGAGAGGCCCATCAGGACGGAAATCTCGCCCTCGTTGACGGTCAGATTGGCACCGGCGCAGCCGAGCACGGCGCCGGTCTTCTCCAAAATTTCCTGACGCGTCGCGCCCCTGTCGACGAGCGCCAGCGCTTCCTTGCGCGCCGCGCCGAAGACGATGTCGACATTCTTGAAATCGACCGCAGCGCTCATTTGGCGGCTCCGGTGCCGATGCGGCTGATGCGGTCGAGGATGATGGCGAGCACGACGATGGCGAGGCCGGCTTCGAGGCCGAGCGGGATGTTGACCGAGTTCAGCGCGCGCACCACCGGTTTGCCGAGGCCGTTGGCGCCGATGAGCGCAGCGATCACGACCATGGAGAGGCAAAGCATGATGCACTGCGTCAGCCCCGCCATGATGGTCGGCAGCGCCGCCGGCAACTCGACTTTCCACAGCAGCTGGCGTTTTGTCGCGCCGAAGGCTTCGCCGGCCTCGATCATCGGTTTCGGCACCGAGGTGATGCCGAGATGCGTCAGGCGGATCGGCGCGGGAGCGGCGAAGATGACGGTGACGATGAGGCCGGGTGCGATGCCGAGGCCGAAGAGAATGAGCACCGGGATCAGGTAGACGAAGGTCGGCATGGTCTGCATCAGGTCGAGGACCGGCTGGAGATAGCGGTAGCCGCGCTCGTTATGCGCCGCCCAGATGCCGATCGGCACGCCGATGGCCATCGAGGCCGCAGCGGCGCCCACGACCAACACCAGCGTCTCGACGGTTTCCTGCCAGAGATCCTGGTTGACGATGAAAAGCAGGCCGAGCGCGACAGCAAGCGCCAGCTTCCATGATTTCTGCAGGTACCAGGCAAGCCCGGCTATGGCGGCGACCAGGAGGACCGGGGGGACGAGCAGCAAAAGATCGACGAGCCCGTCGAGAACGACGGTGAGCCCGTCGGCGATACTGTCGAAAAACCACTCGAAATTGGTGGTCAGAAAGTCGAAGAAGGTCTTGCCCCACCGCCCGATCGGGATCTTGAAGCTCGAAATCAGTTGCGAAACCGGATCCATGGCAAATGCCCCCTCATTCTTCTTCACCTCTCCCCTGACGGGGTGGGCCGAACCGCGCAGCCGAGCCGGGTGGGATGGTCACGGTTATGCTCCGTTCCGAACCATCCCAACCGCGGCGCGTGCCGCGCCGAACCTCCCCACACGGGGGAGGTGTAAGTTTGCTACGAACCCAGTGCGGTTTTCACCGCGGCCGCGGCGTCGCCGCCGTCGAAGGTCGTCACGCCGGCGAGCCATGGCGTCATCGCGTCCGGATTGGCCTTGAGCCAATCGGTGGCCGCGGCTTTCGGGTCGGCGCCGTCATTGAGGATCGCACCCATGATCTCGTTTTCCATCTTGAGCGAGAACACCATGTTCTTGAGCAGCGCGCCGACGTTCGGGCATTCGGTGGTGTAGCCGGCCCGGACATTGGTGGCGACGGTCGCGCCGCCGAAATTCGGGCCGAACACCTCGTCGCCACCCGACAGATAGGCCATCTTGATGTTGGCGTTCATCGGATGCGGCTCCCAGCCGAGGAAGACCACGTCTTCGCCCGACGCGGCCGCTTTCTGCACCGCCGACAGCATGCCGGCCTCGGAGCTTTCGACAAGCTCGAAATCCTTCAGGCCGAACTTGTCGGCGGCGATCATGTCGAGGATCAGGCGGTTGCCGTCATTGCCGGCTTCGATGCCGTAAATCTTGCCGTCGAGCTTGTCCTTGAATTTAGCGATATCGGCGAAATCCTTCAGACCGGCATCATAGGTGTGCTGTGGAACGGCGAGCGTATATTTCGCGCCTTCAAGGTTGGTCACGACCGTCTCGACCGACTTGTCTTCGAGATAGGGTTTTATGTCAGCTTCCATGGTCGGCATCCAATTGCCAAGGAAGACGTCGACGTCCTTGTTTTTCAGCGAGGTGTAGGTGACCGGAACCGACAGCACCTGCACGTCGGGCTCGTAGCCGAGCGCTTCGAGGATGACGCTGGCGGTAGCGGTTGTGGCGGTGATGTCGGTCCAGCCGACATCGGCAAAACGCACCGGCTTGCAGCTTTCCGGCTCGGCGGCGAGTGCACCGCTCGCCGAAAGAAATGCCGCCAGACCGAGGCCGGCGGCGAGTAGTTTCATACGCGACATCTGTATTCTCCCATTGTGATCTGTCGGCGAAGCGAAATTGCGGTTTTGTCTCCGCCTTGTTTCGTCAGCCAAACACCATTCTGGTGCGGTTTCAAGCGATAAGACAATCGCGATCAACGGCGCGGGCTGGCCGACCAGCGACAGATTCGCCGCTTTTCCGGTGGCCAGGCGCTTTTCCGGTGGAACGTCGGGACGCCCCCTCCCCGCGTAGGGACAACTCGGCTTAAAAGGGCGGCATGGCCAAGCTGTACTTCCACTATGCGACGATGAATGCCGGCAAGGCGACGATGGTCGTGCGCCTTGGCGCGGACGGCAAGGTGGCGAGACAGGGCGAACAGGTGGCGATCGGCAAGGATGTTTATGTCTCGCTCTGCCGCCGCCATTGGGAAGAAGAAATGGGCCGCGCCGCGCCCGACGATTTCATCGGTTTCACCAAGGCCTGAGCAGCGCCGTCGGCGAAGCTGCCGATCTCCCCGCAAGCGGGTCGCAAGGGCGAGGTCGGGTGTCGCTTCGGCTTTTCGCCAATCACCAGCGGTGGAAGACAGGCCGATGGGGTCGGGTTTTGTTTGAGGTATCGCGGCATCTTCCGCCTTTCCTTCCCCCCTTGCCATACATATATTCGCGGCGTTCGCGACACGAACAATTGCCGAAGCGGGAGGCTCCTATGGCGACATTGCAGAATTTCGATGCCGAAATTGCCAAGACCAATCAGGTCGTGCAGGACATGCGCACCAAGATCGAGCAGTCCGGCGCCGTGCTCGACACGCTTGCCAAGACCGACAGAAAGATCGGCGACGCCAATTTCGACCTCGAGAACGCCCGCATCGAGGATGTGCTGAAGCAGCAGAAGGTGATGGAAGGCAACATCGCCGACCTGATCATCGGGCTGGAGGACGCCACCAACGTCTTCGGCGCCGAATTCGAGAGCATGAAGAACTACACCGGCTGGGAAAGCTTCGTCGGCATATTTTCCGACCAGAGCAAGCAGCGCATGCGCACCGACCGCGTCCGCAACATGTCGCTGGCCGGCAATCTGCAGGAGCTTCTGGCGAAATCCGACACCATCGTCGGCATCCTCAAGGCGCAGAAGCAGATCCTCGACCAGCGTTATAAGACCTCCGAGGCCAGCCTGTCGCAGGTGATCGAGCGCCGCAAGGCAACCATGTCGAATCTCGAGATCGTGCAAAAGCGCATCGAGGAGCTCAATCCGATGCTGCTCGACATCGAGAACAAGATCGCCGCCTCGACCAGCCAGAAGGAGCGCACCGAGCTTGAGGGCGAGCGTTCGAAACTGGCAACCGAGTACAACGAGAAGCAGGCCAAGGAGCAGGAACTGCTGGCCGAAAGCCAGACGCTGGAGCGCTACACCTCGATGTTCCAGACCTTCGTCGATTCGCTCAACAACCAGATCGCGGCGCAGTCGACGCTGATCAACAAGCTGACCATCGATACCGAGCAGCGCATCGTGCTCTACAAGGCGCTGGAAGATTCTCTGAAGACCGCCGCCCAGCAGGACGTCGCTCACAAGATCAACACGCTGGGCAGCCAGGTCGACAACACCGCCGAGGAAACCATGGCCGGCATCGGCGCGGCCTCGCAGAAGCACATTGGCGATCTCCTCGAAATGCACGAGAAGAACATGGTGGCGACCGCCGACATCCAGCGCCGCAAGAAGCTGGCCGACGATGCCTTTGCCCGCCGCTTCGACGACGTGCTGAAAAAGCACAATGCGGCAAACTACGTGCAGTCGTAATTGCTGCATATCTCCCAAGGGCTGGCTGCATGACCCCCGAAAACGAAGCGGCAACGCGGTATTTCTCGGCGATCACCGCGGCACTCAGCGGCCTCGAAGTGTTCATGCGCGACGATCGCTCGCCGCTCTACCGGCACGGCATCGTCGCCAAGATCGTCGCCGAATACATTGCGCGGCTCGACAACTCGTTTTCCTGCTGGCGCAACCGGCTGGGCTTCATGGAGACATTCCGCATCTCGCGCGCCGAAAGCGGCTTTCCGGTCTTCCAGAACGTGCTCGAACTTGAAAACGACCGCCGCCAGGCCGATACGCGTCTCGCCAACATACCGCTGGCCGACGAGTTGCGCGAGGAAATGGCCGACTTCATCCTGCGCCACAAGGAATTCCCCGAGGCACTGCAGAAGTCGATGGCCGAGCGGCTCTATCTGGAAGGCGTCAGGAGCGAGACGACCTTCGGGCCGTTCACCTTGGCGCAGACGGCAAAAGTCTCGGTCAATCCGAAGACCAGGCGGCCTTACTACCTCGCCCATTGGGCAGCCTTCGACGGCAGCGCCAACCTGCCGCTGGTCTACATGGTGACGGTCGAGGATTCCTCCGAAGAGATGATCGGGCAGCTTGTCGACCGCAATGGCAAGCTCAACGAAAAGGTCGACATTCCGCTTCCGGTTGAAGGATTGCTCAATCCCGAGCTTGCCCACCGCTTCGACGACTTCACCGAGAAGAACTCCGCCTATACGCTGTCGCCGGCTACGATCGCGGTCAACCTCGACAAGGATTTCGAGCAACTCCACCCCAAGCAGCTGCGCCGCGTCGTGCTCGGGCCTTTCTATTCGGCCGGGATCACCGACAACAATTCGACGGTGACCGACATTCTGGACAAGGTGCGCAAGCCGGAAAACGCCTGGCTGCTGACCTGGACCATCCAGGAGGTTTATTCGAAATCCGAAAAGCCAGGCCGCAAGGGGTTGTTTTCGAGCGAGAAGGCGACGCAGGAATTCTTCATCGACACCGACGATCTGGAGGCGGCGCGACAAGGCGTGTCGAGCTACGAGAAGCACGCGCTGATCCCGCATGAGGCCTATCAGGCGCTCTACGCCGCCGGCGAGGCGCAGAAGATCTTTTCCGGCTACAAGGTCCACATCCTGTCCAAAGGACAGGTCATCAGTGACGTCTGACAGTCAAACCGCGGAGCATCCTTCATGGACACCGGCCTGACCACGATTTCGGAAGCGGCAATCGAAAAGCACCGCGCCACCGCGCAGAGCTTCATCACCCGCATCGTCGTGCTGGAGGACCCGTCGCGGGAATCCGGTACCGCACTGGCCGGCACCAACCGCCGCTTCGTCTCGACCGTCTCGGTCGGCTCGGTGCGCCGCACGCGCGAGGTCGAGCTTTCCAAGACCGTCGCCGCCGTCCATCCCGACGACCAGCTGCTGAGCATTGCACAGCACATGCTGCTTTATCGCACCCGGCGCGGGCTGGCGATCGCGCTGGCCATATCAGATGTCTTCGCCGAAGGCTCAGATCTCGAGAGCCTGAAGGCGAAAAACGCCCGCGCGCCGCTCGAAGGCGACGAAGCCGCCGCCTTCAAGAAGCTGCTGTCGGCCTCGGCCTATATTTCGGCCTTCAGCCTCGCCTCCTATCTGTTCCAGCTGATCGACAGCGACGGCGAGGCGCCGAACGACACGCCCGAGCCGGACTTTTTGTTCGACACGCCGCAGGACGCGGTGAAATCGATCGTGGCCGGCCTCGACAGGGCGATAGCAGGCGCGAAGGACGACGCCGATCTGATGACCCGGGCGCGCGCATTCGCCCGTGTCGTCATCGACGGGCTTTTGGCGCGAAAGGGCCGCTTCGACGGCATTGGTCCGTTTGAGAATGCGCATATCCGCATCGACGTCGACGACTTCACCCTCGACGGCTTCGACGTCGCGCCGGGCAAGCGGTCGAAGCCGCTGGTGATGACCTTCAAGAAGCCGGAAGAGGTCGTCGGCAACCACATCGCCAAATACCAGTCGGTCAAGCTCGCCAAGATGCTGATGGCATACGATTTCGAGCGCGAGCTGAACCCGTTCGTCGAGCTCGGCGGCTTCCTGTTCACCTTCATCGGCGACGGCGCGCCCGGCACCGGCAAGACGACGCTGATCCAGATGATCGCCGGTCTCGTCAACGGCTACTGCCAGGTCGCCGGCTATCCCTTCGCCTACGAGAATTTCGGCGTCGACCAGATCTCCTCCTACCAGGGCAAGTCGGGCCAGAACTGCCGCCAGTTCATCAACAATGTGCTGAACCCGCGCGTCATCGGCTTCGGCACCATCGACGATATCGACCAGGTGGCGGCCCGCCGCTCCGACGATCGCGCCTCGGCCGGCCAGCAGGAAATCACCGGCGTCCTGATGGACGCATTCGGGGGTGCGGCCACGGTCGTGCGCGGCAACTGCTCCTTCGGCATGTTCTCCAACTATCCCGAAAACGTCGACGACGCGCTGCGCCAGCGCGCCGGCGCCCGCTGGCTGGTCAATGGGCCCCAAACGCGCGACGACTATATCGACATCTTCGTGCTGCTCGCGGGGAAAAACCACAAGATCCCGCTCGGCGACCACCAGCTCTATGCCGCCCAAGAAATCCAGCGCGCGGTGATGGAGGCCTATGAAGAGCACGAGAAGCCCAGGGAAGACGGGCTGATGAAGGTCTATGAGCGCTACATGAAGGAGAACGGCGCGCCGAAGTCGATGGCCGACATCGGCACCTATCTGCACATGATCAAGGAGGCCGAGCCGCGCTTCACCGGCCGCGCCATCAAGAACGTCACCGATGCGATCAAGATGCGCGCCATGGACATCGAGTTGCCGGACGAATGGTTCGAGAAGCCTGAAGTCTTCATGCACAAAAGCTACGACGACAAGAAGGCGATGATCGAGGAACTGCGCGGCCCGTTCTCGATGGACATGGTCATGCAGGAGGTCAACCGCTACGCCGACTCGGAGTTCCGCTATTCCGACAAGTCAGACGACGCCGCAGTGACCAAGATGATCCGCGACACCCGCCTGCGCGACCGCGCGATGCGCGAGATCGAGGAGTTGAAGAAGAAGGGCCTGTGGAATGCGTGAGACGCGCCGACGCTCCCTTCTCCCCTTGTGGGGTCCGAAGGACGGGGCGAGACCGGTGGCTCGCCCCCGGGCGGTGTCGCCGAAGGCGACGGATGAGGGGTGCTCCAGCTTGGCGCCGATGGCGCTCCGTCCAGCACCCCTCATCCGTCTCGGCGCTGCGCGCCGATCCACCTTCTCCCACAAGGGGAGAAGGGATGCCCGCGCCCCTCATCCGCCCTTCGGACACCTTCTCCCCGTGAACGGGGAGAAGGGAGAATGAGCCCCGCCAAGAAGTCCGACCTTTTGCGCGAGAACGAGCTGATCTATGGCCGGCTGCTGACCATCGACGAGCCGCATCTGATCCAGCGCTACAACAAGGCTTTGGTCGCCTTCGGCCTGAAGCCGACGAAGCTGAAGAGCTTCGAGATCGACCGCACCGGCTTCTCGCCGCAAGTGGCCGAGGAATGCGGCGACTACAGCTACCTCGATCCCAACGAGATCAATCGCCGCTTCATCCTCCTGACGCCTTCGCAGGTCGACCTGCCGGTGGTCCACACCGCCTTTTCCAACACCTCGCAGCTGATGTTCGAGTTCATGTCGACGAACCAGCGCGCCATCGACGCGCTGACCATCAAGGATGTCATCTACGGCGAGATCGAGGATTCGGTCCCCAAGGTCGACGACATCGAGGACCTGCTGTCGATCAACCAAGTCGAGTTCAAGGTGCTGTCGGCGGAGGACGTGCTCGGCAAAGCCGCCGAACTCGGCAAGCTCGTCGACCGGTTGAAGCAGGAGCCGGACGCCTGGCGCGACAGCGCCATGCTCACCCGCATGGTCGAGCTTGCCAAGATCTGCGGCGACATCCGCGAGAACGCGCTGGTGCCGGATCAGGTGATCTTTCGCCACAGCGCCTATTGGACCAGCCATTTCGGCGGGCTCTATGTGTTCATCGACCCCGACATGACGACGGTGATCAGCGACCCGGCAGCACCCGGCTTCCGCCGCTCGCGGCCGTGGCAGGTGAGCTACCTCTCGATCAATGATGCCGACAGGGTGTTCAAGTTCCTTGCCGCGACCGGCCGCATCGAACTGCCGCGGGCCTCGTGGATCGAAACATCAGGCTATCTCGAGCACCGCGCCGAAATGGTGGTGCGGGCGCTGATCCGCGACGCCGAGCCCGACCGCAACCTGACCGACGTCGACAAGGTCTGGCTGCAGACCTGGATCCACAGCCATGCCGACCTGATCACCAGGGACGGAAATTTTCCCTTTCTCAACGCCGCCAAGCGCGAGATCGCTCACCTCGGCTATCTCAAGATCGAGGACGTGTTCCCGCAGCAGCGTTTCCTGACGATCCGGGCCAAGCCCGCACATCCCGACGCCTGGCTGACCAACCAGTTGATCTCGGATTTCGTGCCGCAGGACTTCGTCTCGCGCTACGTCTTTAACAAACCGGGTTTTTACAGGGATTATGACGGCTTCAGCGACGCCTGGCGATCGCATGTTGTGGACGTTCTGAAAACCACATATCTGAAAGACAAGGTGGCGTTTCGCACACGCCTCTACGGCCTTACCGATTGAATGCCTAACCTTATCGAATACTTGGCTGACTGACGAGGGGTGACATCGCCATGCTTGATCCGATCGTGAATTTTTTCACACGGATATTCCAGTGGATCGGCCGCGGCATCGGCTTCGCCGTCGGCGTGATCCTGTGGCCGTTCATGTGGGCCGGGCGCTGGTATACGCAGCGCGGCTGGATCCTGAAGGCGGTGCTCGGCCTCGCTCTGCTCATGCTGATCGGCCTCTACGGCTATTTCATCTGGAACACGCAGGTCTGGAGCAATTTCAATCCCGCCTATGCGGAAGCATATAGGTTCACGCAGCCGGCCGGAACCACGCCGGCGCAGCCCGCTCCTTCCGCCACCGGGGAAACCGCTGGCGTCGAGGGAGAGGTCAAGACCTGCACCCACTCGGCCATTGTCCAGGTTACGGCCGATCTCATCGATTTCAACGTCAACGAGAATGCCTGGATCTCGTCGATGATACTCTACAAGCTCGGGCTCTTCGGCATGGACTGGGACCGCACGCCGTTTCTCGACAACAAGGCCTCCTTCCAGCGCGGGGTCAATCAGGCCATCCGGCGCACCACGGTCGAGCTTGTCGACACGCTGGGCCGCGTCCGCGGCACCAGCCAGATCGACCAGAACCTGCAGGATGCACGCGGCGCGATCACCTTCGACGAGGAAACCTGGTATTTCGGCCTCAGGCCGTTTGGTCCGAAAACCCCGACGCCGAGTTTTTATCGCACGGCGGCGAACAGCCTTCGCGCCTTCAACGACCGGCTCATGAAATGCGAGGTTGTCTTCAACGCGCGCGCCGACAATCTGTTGCAGTTCGTCGACCGGATCGCGAGTGACATAGGCTCGACGTCGGACCTGATCCGCGACCGTTCGCAGAACTTCAACAGCGGCTGGTTCGACACGCGCGCTGACGACCGCTTCTGGTTCGCCTACGGCCAGCTCTACGGCTATTACGGCATCCTGACGGCGGCGCATCACGATTTTCAGCAGATCCTCGACAATCGCGGCCTCACGCCGCTGTGGAACAGCGTGGAAGGCCAGCTCAAGGCAGCGCTCGCCATCCAGCCTCTGATAATCTCCAACGGCCGCGAGGATGGCTGGATCATGCCCACCCACCTCACCACGATGGGTTTCTACGTGCTTAGGGTTCGATCGAACCTTGTCGAGGTCAGGTCCGTCCTGGATCGGTGAAGCAAGCGACTGGTGAAAGCCATCCTGGCTTGAAATCACCGCTGCCCGAGATCGGCGACGTTCTGGCGCGGCTGTTCGGCTGCGCATTGCGAGGAGCGGAACCTGATCGTCGCGCCGTCGTTCAACCGTGGGCGGCAGCCAGCGAGGACACGCGATGGATATCCGGGAATTTGCTCGAAATTTCTATGCCACGATCGATGCGCAAGACTGGGATAAACTGGCCGGTCTGGTCTCTCCGGATCTCACCGTTCATCTCGCCAGCGCCAATCCGATCGGCTTCGATGACTGGCGAAAATCGCTGACCGAATTCTTTGTTGGATTCCCCGACGGCCATCACGTCATCGACGACTATATCGGCGATGCCGACACGGTGGTCACGCGCGGTCGCTTTCAGGGCACGCACACCGGCATCTTCCACGGCGTCGAACCGAGCGGAAATTGCGTCTCGGTTGGTGTGATTAACATTGATCGCGTCGAGAACGGCATCGTGGTCGAACATTTCGGCCAGCTTGACGGCTTGGGGCTGATGCACCAGATCGGTGCATTCTAATGCATGTCGCGCAAAAGCATGCCCTTGGGCCTGAACCGAGGGTGCGCAGCGGATTTGCGATAACGACATGCATCAAGCAAGAACTTAAAGCGCGTTGACGCGCTTTGGCGCCACCGCTCGAAGCGCCGACCGGCGCTCGAACCCTGTCGCATTCCGTGCATTCCGCGGCTGTTTTGAGACGGCAGGACGGCGCGTGCTCTGGCTTCTATACGGCGCGACAACCCGCGAAGATCCGGGTCAGGTCGACCAGGAGCCGTCTTTCTCTAGAGGAAACATAGTTGCATGCAAGTTGACGCCACGGCAGCGACAGGGATAGAACGTGCCCTCGCCTGCAGCGCCGGGCTGTTCCGAACAGGCTTGCGACCACACTGATCAAACCCGTCCCCTCCACCGTCCAATCCAGAGGAAAGCCGCCATGGCCGAAGTGAAGTCCGACATCGAGATCGCGCGCGCCGCCGACAAGAAGCAGATCCAGGCGATCGGCCAGAAGATTGGCATTCCAAGCGAGCATCTTTTGCCTTACGGCCACGACAAGGCGAAGATCTCGGCCGAGTTCATCAAGTCGGTGAAGGCAAACAAGGACGGCAAGCTGATCCTCGTCACCGCCATCAACCCGACGCCGGCCGGCGAAGGCAAGACTACGACGACGGTGGGCCTCGGCGACGGTCTCAACCGCATCGGCAAGAAGGCCATCGTCTGCATCCGCGAGGCCTCGCTCGGGCCGAATTTCGGCGTCAAGGGCGGCGCTGCCGGCGGCGGCTATGCGCAGGTCGTGCCGATGGAGGACATGAACCTCCACTTCACCGGCGATTTCCATGCCATCACCACGGCGCATAATTTGCTTTCGGCGCTGATCGACAACCACATCTACTGGGGCAACGAACTCGGTATCGACATCCGCCGCGTCGTCTGGCGCCGTGTCATGGACATGAACGACCGCGCATTGCGCGAGATCATTTGCTCGCTCGGCGGCGTCGCCAACGGTTTTCCGCGCGAGGCCGGCTTTGACATCACCGTCGCCTCGGAGGTCATGGCGATCCTGTGCCTCGCAACCGACCTGAAGGATTTGGAAAAGCGCCTCGGCGACATCATCGTCGCCTATCGCCGCGACAAGTCGGCCGTCTATGCCCGCGACCTCAAGGCCGACGGCGCCATGGCCGTGCTGCTTAAGGACGCCATGCAGCCCAACCTCGTGCAGACGCTGGAGAACAACCCGGCCTTCGTCCATGGCGGCCCCTTCGCCAACATCGCGCATGGCTGCAACTCGGTCGTCGCCACCACGACGGCGCTAAAACTTGCCGACTATGTCGTCACCGAAGCCGGTTTCGGCGCCGATCTCGGTGCCGAAAAGTTCTTCGACATCAAGTGCCGCAAGGCCGGCCTGAAGCCGGCGGCCACGGTCATCGTCGCCACCGTGCGCGCCATGAAGATGAATGGCGGCGTCAAGAAGGAAGATCTCGGCAAGGAGAACGTCGAGGCGGTGAAGAAGGGCTGCGCCAATCTCGGCCGTCACATCGAGAATGTCAGGCAGTTCGGCGTGCCTGCGGTGGTCGCCATCAACCATTTCTATTCCGATACCGATGCTGAAATCAGGGCGATGAAGGACTACGTCGCCTCGATGGGCGAAGAGGCGATCCTGTGCAAGCACTGGGCCCACGGCTCGGCCGGCATCGAGGAACTCGCCAACAAGGTGGTGACGCTCGCCGAATCCGGCTCCTCGCAGTTTGCGCCGCTCTATCCCGACGCCATGCCGCTGTTCGAGAAGATCAACACCATCGTCCAGCGCATCTATCGCGGATCCGAAGCGATCGCCGACAAGTCGGTGCGCGACCAGCTCCACGCCTGGGAGCACGCCGGCTACGGCAATTTGCCGGTTTGCATGGCCAAGACGCAGTATTCGTTCTCGACCGATCCGAACCTGCGCGGCGCGCCGACCGGCCACACCGTGCCGGTGCGCGAGGTCAGGCTGTCTGCCGGCGCCGGCTTCATCGTCGTCATCTGCGGCGAGGTCATGACCATGCCAGGCCTGCCCAAGGCGCCGTCCTCGGAGAAAATATTCCTCAACGAGATGGGCCAGATCGAAGGCCTGTTCTGAGAATTTCGAAGGGCGGAATGACAGGGGCGCCGCAGCGATGCGGCGCCCTCTTTTGTTTGGCCGCGCTAAACTTCTAAGCGGCGTTGCGCGCCAGCGCGCGCTGGTTGGAGGCGTAGGGCGTATCGCGCTCGGGCAGCACGCCGGTCTTCAGGCAGTCGATCCATTCGGCGGTCTTGAGAACGGCGGCGAAACGCGACTGCAGGACGACAGTCACCACGCGATGGATGTCCTCGGCCGAGGCGTAGCCGGCGCTGTTGGCATAGGGCAGCGACCCCGTTGCATCCGACAGGAACTCGACGGCAAAGCCCATATGGACGGCATGGATGACCGTCGACAGATCGCAATTATGCGTCATGTAGCCGATGACCGTAATCGTATCGATAGCGTTGGCGCGCAGCCATTCCTCGAGGTCGGTGCCGGTGAAGGCGCTTGGCAAGGTCTTTTCGATGGTGTGGTCGCGGTTTCGCCTCGCGACCTCGGGATGCAATTCGGCGCCATGGCTGCCCTTGGCGAAGACCGGTGACGTTTCCGGCGCCAACTGCTTGACGACCACCACCTTGACGCCTGCCTCGGCGGCCGCGTCCATGGCGCGTGCCACATTGGCGACGGTGTCGCGGAAGGGCGGGTGCTTGATGGCGAGATTGCCGCCGTCATAGTCGTTCTGAACGTCGACGACGATGAGGGCACGGCGTGGCGCTTTGCCTTTGGCTGAGTCCGACATGGAGTTTTCCTTTCCCGTTTGACATTGATGGCCCGTTTGACATTGGTGGATCGAGGATAGACTCGGCATCGGTCCGCAAAAGTGTCCCGATTGACATAGTTCGAAATAATTGGGACATTCCGGAAATTCTGATGGTGCTTATCATGGCCGATCCGATCGTTGCCGCCATCGCCTTCGATGGCATCAGCCCGTTCCACCTCTCTGTGCCCTGCCTTGTATTCGCAGAGGATCGCACGACGCTCGGCCTGCCGCGCTTCGAGTTCCGCGTCTGCGCGATTGAGGACGGGCCGATCCGCACCGATGCGGGGCTGACCATCAGCGTCCCGCATGGGCTTTCCGCGCTTGATGACGCCGACATCGTCATCTTGCCCAGCTGGAAGAACCTCGAAGCCCCACCGCCGGCGGCACTGATCGAGGCGCTGCGTCGCGCGCACCGGCGCGGCGCGCTGATTGTCGGATTGTGCCTGGGAACGTTCGCTGTTGCGGCGACCGGCCTGCTTTCGGGGCGGCGAGCCGCGACGCACTGGGCTTTTTCCGACCAGCTGCGGGCCCTCTATCCCGACATTCTCGTCGAGCCGGAGGTGCTCTATATCGACAACGGCGATGTCGTGACCTCGGCCGGTGTCGCCGCCGGGCTCGACTGCTGTCTCCACATCATACGGGCCCGCTATGGCGCGGAGGCGGCACTCCGGCTTGCCCGGCAGATCGTGCTTTCTCCTCATCGGCAGGGCGGGCAGGCGCAGTTCATAGAGCGTCCGATCGCCAGGACCGAAAATGCCGACCGCTTCAGCCACGCCATCGACACCGTGCGCAAGACGTTGCACGCGACGCACAGCCTGGACAGTGTCGCCGCTACCGCCGGCCTCACCCGCCGGACCTTCACGCGCCGCTTCCAGAAAACAATCGGCACCAGCTTCGGCGACTGGCTGATCGATCAGCGCGTCGCGCTGGCGCAGCGGCTGCTGGAAGCAACGGAAAAATCAATGGACACGGTTGCCTTCGAGGCCGGGTTCGGCAGCGCCACCTCGCTGCGCCAGCATTTTTCGGCGCGGCTCAGGACCACGCCCGCGCAGTACCGCCGCGAATTCTCGAAGAACGTTCAGGAGCGCGTGGCGCAGGCGCCGAGGTGAGGCAATCGCTTCAGGTCTGGCGCTGCCCCTCATTGCCCTGCCGGGTATTTCTCCCCGTATAGTGACGGGGAGAAAGACGCCGTCTCCGACGATTTCGCCAACTGTCAACGTTGCAAAAGGAGTGCCGAGGTTGCGGCCAGCCCCTTCTCCCCGTCACTATACGGGGAGAAGGTGCCGGCAGGCAGATGAGGGGCGGCGCCGACACCGAGAATTGGTCATCCAACCTGAGTTGTACGCTATCTTTTGTCCTGAAGCGATTGCCCTGCGCTCGATCCTGCCGGTTCGAGCCATGGCGGCCCTCGCATCCTACCCCCTGCTGTTTCAATATGGCGAATGCCAGAGATCGCAGGCCTCTGGTCAAATGCCGAACCTATGCTAGCCTGCCCCGGCTGGGCTGTCCCAGGCCGTGTGATCGAGGGGTCAATCATGCTGTACATCCTTGCACTTCTCATCGGCGTCGTTGCCGGCCTTCGCGCCATGACCGCGCCCGCCGCCGTCGCCTGGGGCGCCTGGCTCGGCTGGCTGCCGGTCGCCGGAACCTGGGCCAGCTTCATGGGCCACTGGATCACCGTCGGCATTTTCACCATCCTGGCCATTGCCGAACTGGTCACCGACCAGTTGCCGTCGACGCCGAGCCGCAAGGTGCCGCAGCAGTTTGGCGCGCGCATCGCTGTCGGCGCCTTCACCGGCGCGGTGATCGGCGCGACCGGCGGCGCCACCGTCGGCGGCCTGATCGCCGGCGCCATCGGCGCGGTTATCGGCACGCTGGGCGGCGCCGAGCTGCGCAAACGCCTGGCGCTGGCTTTCGGCAAGGACCAGCCCGCCGCCCTCGTCGAGGACGCGGTGGCGATCCTCAGTGGCCTGTTGATCGTGGCGGCCGTGGCATGACGGCAAAGTCATTCGACGCCATCATCATCGGCGCCGGCCAGGCGGGCCCGCCGCTCGCCGGCCGGCTGACGGCGGCCGGCATGAGCGTGGCGCTGATCGAGCGAAAGCTGCTCGGCGGCACCTGCGTCAACACCGGCTGCATGCCGACCAAGGCCATGGTCGCCAGCGCCTATGCCGCGCATCTCGCCCGCCGCGCCGCCGACTACGGCGTGACGCTCTCCGGTCCGGTCGGCGTCGACTACACGGCGATCAAGGCCCGCAAGGACAAGGTGTCGGACGACGCCCGCGGCAACCTCGAAAGCTGGATTGCCGGCATGGACAGATGCACGCTTTATCGCGGCCATGCCCGCTTCGAGACGGCCGATACCGTGCGCGTCGGCGACGACCTGCTGAGCGCCGAAAAAATATTCATCAACACCGGCGGCCGCGCCTCGGTGCCTGATCTGCCGGGCGTCGACGACATTCCGTTCCTGACCAACTCGTCGATGATGGATCTCGACGTGCTGCCGCGCCACCTCGTCGTCGTCGGCGGCAGCTACGTCTCGCTCGAATTCGCGCAGATGTTCCGCCGTTTCGGTTCACAGGTCACGGTGATCGAAAAGAGCCCGCGGCTGATCGGCCGCGAGGACGAGGATGTCTCGGCCGCCATCCTGTCCATCCTCGAAAACGAAGGCATCACGGTTCATCTCGGCGCCGGCGACATCGGCTTCGCCAGGCAGGGCAGCGACATTGCCGTGACTTTCACCGCCGGCCAGGCGCCGGCTGTCGGCTCGCATGTGCTGCTGGCAGTAGGCCGGACCCCCAACACCGACGATCTCGGCCTCGACAAGGCCGGCGTCGAGGCCGACAAACGCGGCTTCATTGTCGTCGACGACCAGCTTCGCACCGGCGTGCCCGGCATCTGGGCGATGGGCGACTGCAACGGCAAGGGCGCCTTCACCCACACCTCCTACAATGACTACGAGATCGTCGCCGCCAATCTGCTCGACAACGACCCGCGCAGGGTGAGCGACCGCATCGAGGCCTATGCGCTCTATACCGACCCGCCGCTCGGCCGCTGCGGCATGACCGAGGCAGCGGTCAGAAAGTCCGGCCGCCGCGCGCTGGTCGGCCAGCGGCCGATGACCCGCGTCGGCCGTGCCGTCGAGAAAGGCGAGACGCAAGGTTTCATGAAGATCCTGGCCGATGCCGACACCAACGAAATCCTCGGCTGCTCGGTGCTCGGCCCCGGCGGCGACGAGGCGATACACTGCGTGCTCGATCTGATGTACGCCAAGGCGCCGATCAGCACGCTCGCGCGGGCCATGCACATCCACCCGAATGTCTCGGAACTTCTGCCGACGATCGCCCAGGAGTTGAAGCCGCTGGCGTAGGCCGGGCAGGCGTTGGACCAGTATGTCCGCGCCCGGCCGAGGAGAGCCTTGCGCCCATAGCGCCGCAAGCTGGACCAATCGACAGCGTAGCGGCGAAAGGGCATGTGTTCGGCCTCTTTTCCAGGAGTCGTATCATGCAGAAATCGATCGAGCGTATCGCCGGCGACAGCGAGGGCGTTTCCTACGAATTCCCAGTCTTCCGCTTCGAGGGAACGGACATGGCGGCATCCTCGGCCTATCTGCAGGCGGCACTGCATGCCGGCGAACTGCCGGGCGTCGTCGCCATCGACGCGCTGATGCCGATGCTTGAAAAGGCCGAAGCCGAAGGCCGCATCAAGGGCAATATCACCGTCGTGCCGCAAGCCAATCCGATCGGCCGCGCCCAGTATCATTTCGGCGAGCACCAGGGCCGTTTTCACCTGGGCACGCGCACCAACTTCAACCGCGGCTTTCCGCTGCTGGCCGCGCCTGACGTAAAATTGTTGCCCGACACCACGCTTGGCACTGCCGATCAGCGGCTGAAGACACGGCTGCTGCAGCTGTCGATCGGCCACGACATCGTGCTTGACCTGCACTGCGACGACGAGGGCCTTGCCTACCTCTATGTCCACACCAGCCTGTGGCCGACCATGGCGGATTGTGCGGCGGCCATGGGCGTCGATGCGGTGGTCCTGTGGGACGAGGACACCGACGGCACCTTCGAAGGCGCCTCGATCACGCCGTATCTGAACCTCCCTGCCGAGGTGGCGCGGTTCGACCGGCGCGTCGCCACCACGGTTGAGTATCGCGGCATACTCGATGTCGACGGCGCTCTGGCCGGCGCCGATGCCGAAGGGCTCTATCGGCTGCTGGTGGCGCGCGGCGTGATCCTGGACCAGGCCCTGTCCACGTCCGGCAGTTTTGCCGGGCCCAATTCTTTCACCGGTTTCGTCGCGCCGCTCGAAAACATCGACATGATGCCGGCGCCGCGGGCGGGCGCGGTCCTTTACGAGGTGAAACCCGGCGACCGCGTGGCAAAAGGCGCGCTGCTCGCCACCATCGTCCATGCGCCGGGTGAAGCCGGCGGCCGCACCGAGGTGCTCGCGCCGCAGGCGGGCATCATCCTGACACGGCGTTCCCGGCGCATCATCCGCGCCGGCGAAGATCTGCTAAAACTGGTCGGCGACAGGAAAAGCGCCGATGCACGGTCGGGAACGCTGGAGGATTGAGGGCTCATGCCCTTCTCCATGCCCTCCCCCTTCTCCAGCCCCTCCATTGAATCCAGTTGCGCGGCCGTTCAATCGCCGCTATTGGAATCGCCATGAACATGCGCTCGATCAAGACCGTCTGGTGGTGGGCTCGCTGACAGCGGCCTGTTCGAACGCGTGCGCGTGAAAAATAGAAGGTGGCCGCAACGGAATGTCCGGGCGGCCATTTGTTTTTCAAAGCCATGCCCCGGGTCCGTTGCCCCCAAGACGCTAAAATATCCAAGACGCTGAAATAGCCAAGACGCTGATGGAGACGGCAATGACGACGAAAATTCTGGAGAACGGGGCGGAGCGCTTCGTCACGGCGGGTGGCGTGACGATTACCCGCGAGCGCCATGACCGGCCTTACCAAGGCGCGATCGACGCCTATGTCGACGGGCTGAATTCGCGCCGCGGCGCCGTGTTTTCCTCGAATTACGAATATCCCGGCCGCTACACGCGCTGGGACACCGCCATCATCGACCCGCCGCTGGTGATCTCGGCGCGCGGCCGCGCCATGCGCATCGAGGCGCTGAACAGCCGTGGCGAGATGCTTCTGCCGGTGGTCGGCCAGGCGCTCGGCGGCCTTGACGACGTGACGATCGCCGAGACGTCGAAAAAACTGATCCGCCTCGACGTGGCCATGCCAGGCCGTGTCTTCACCGAGGAAGAACGCAGCCGCGTTCCCTCCGTCTTCACCGTGCTGCGCGCCATCACCGCTCTGTTCAAGACGGAGGAAGACGCCAATCTCGGCCTCTATGGCGCCTTCGGCTACGATCTCGCCTTCCAGTTCGATCCGGTCGACTACAAGCTCGAGCGCCAGCAAGGCCAGCGCGACCTCGTGCTGTTCCTGCCCGACGAGATTCTGGTCGTCGACCACTATTCGACAAAAGCCTGGACCGACCGCTACGACTATTCCAGCGATGGGTTTTCGACGCAGGGATTGCCGCGCGACGAAATCGTCGAGCCGTTCAGGACCGCCGACCGCATCCCGCCGCGCGGCGACCATGAGCCCGGCGAATATGCCAATCTGGTGCGCAAGGCGATGCAGAGTTTCAAGCGCGGCGACCTGTTCGAGGTGGTGCCCGGCCAGATGTTCTACGAGCGCTGCGAGACGCCGCCCTCCGACATCTCCCGCAAGCTGAAGGCCATCAACCCCTCGCCCTATTCCTTCTTCATCAATCTCGGCGAAGGCGAATATCTGATCGGCGCCTCGCCCGAGATGTTCGTGCGCGTCAACGGCCGCCGTGTCGAGACCTGCCCGATCTCCGGCACGATCAAGCGCGGCGGCGACGCCATTTCCGACAGCGAGCAGATCCTGAAGCTGCTCAATTCGAAGAAGGACGAATCCGAGCTGACCATGTGCTCGGACGTCGACCGCAACGACAAGTCGAGGGTCTGTGACCCGGGCTCGGTGCGCGTCATCGGCCGCCGCCAGATCGAGATGTATTCGCGGCTGATCCACACCGTCGACCATATCGAGGGACGGCTGCGCGAAGGCATGGACGCTTTCGACGCGTTCTTGTCGCATGCCTGGGCGGTCACCGTCACCGGCGCGCCGAAATTATGGGCGATGCGCTTCATCGAGCAGAACGAGAAGAGCCCGCGCGCCTGGTATGGCGGGGCGATCGGCATGGTCAATTTCAACGGTGACATGAACACCGGCATGACGCTTCGCACCATCCGCATCAAGGACGGCATTGCCGAAGTGCGCGCCGGCGCCACGCTGCTCTTCGACAGCATTCCCGAGGAAGAAGAAGCCGAAACCGAACTGAAGGCATCCGCCATGATCTCCGCCATCCGCGACGCCAAATCAGGCAATGCCGCCGACACCGAACGCGCCACCGCGCGCGTCGGCGACGGCGTCAACATCCTGCTGGTCGACCACGAGGACTCCTTCGTCCACACGCTGGCCAATTATTTCCGCCAGACCGGCGCCAATGTCTCGACCGTGCGCACGCCTGTGCCGGACGAGGTCTTCGATCGGCTGAAACCCAATCTGGTCGTGCTGTCGCCCGGTCCCGGCACGCCGAAGGATTTTGACTGCGCCGCCACCATCAAGCGGGCCCGCGCGCGCGACCTGCCGATCTTCGGCGTCTGCCTCGGCCTGCAGGCGCTGGCCGAAGCCTATGGCGGAGAGCTGCGGCAGCTGCACGTGCCGATGCATGGCAAACCGTCGCGCATCCGCGTGTCGAAGCCGGGCATCATCTTTTCCGGCCTGCCCAAGGAGGTGACGGTCGGCCGCTATCACTCGATTTTCGCCGATCCGGTCCGCCTGCCGGACGGCTTCGTCGTCACCGCCGAGACGGAAGAAGGCGTCATCATGGCCTTCGAGCACAGCAAGGAGCCGATCGCCGCGGTGCAGTTCCACCCGGAATCGATCATGACGCTCGGCCACAATGCCGGCATGCGCATCATCGAGAACATCGTTGCGCATCTGCCGCGCAAGGCCAAGGAAAAGGCGGCTTAGCTCCGGTTTCGGCGGCCGGAAGCAATCGATGACCGCTATTGATTCGAAAAACGCCGCCAAGCGCAAGGTCGCCAGCCTCGCCTTCTGGTCGATCATCATCGCCTTCGTCGTACTCGGCCTGAAGCTGGCTGCCTGGTACGTCACCGGCTCCGTGGCGCTGTATTCGGACGCGCTGGAATCGATCGTCAACGTCATTGCCTCTGCCGCCGCCTATTGGGCGATCCAGGTCAGCCACAAGCCGGCCGACCAGGATCATCCGTTCGGCCACCACAAGGCCGAGTATTTCTCGGCTGTTTTGGAAGGCGTGCTGATCGTGCTGGCAGCCCTTCTGATCCTCAATGAAGTGTGGTGGTCCTTGCGGCATCCCGTCCCGCTCGACCGGCCCTGGACCGGCCTCGCCATAAACGGCGTCGCGACGATGATCAACGCCTTCTGGGCCTTGACGCTGATCCGTGCCGGCCGTGCCGAAAAATCACCGGCACTGGTCGCCGACGGCAGGCACATCATGACCGACGTGGCGACCTCGGTCGGCGTGTTCATGGGTGTGGTCGGCGCCGTGCTGACCGGCTGGCAAGTCCTCGATCCCGCTCTTGCCGTCATCGTTGCGCTGAACATCCTGTGGCAGGGCTGGCACGTCATCGGCTCGTCGATGAACGGTCTGATGGACCGCGCCGTCGACACGCAGGAGCACATGCGCATCCGCGACATCATCTCGGCCAATTGCAAAGGCGCGCTGGAAGTCCACGACCTGAAGACGCGGATTGCCGGCCGCGCCACCTTCATCGAGTTCCACCTGGTCGTCGACGCCGACATGTCGGTGGGCGCCAGCCACGTCATCTGCGACCGCATCGAGGATGCGCTGAAGGCAGAAATCCCCTCGGTGCGCGTCACCATCCATGTCGAGCCCGATGACGAGGCAAAACTGCCCAGGGGCACGACCGCCGTGCCGTTCGCGTGAGATGGTTCACGCAGACGTTCGTTTCAGCGGACTATCGCAAACGCTGGAGATTGGCCGAAGCCTCCCCAACTTCGTCATCCCTGGGCGAAGCAGGAGCGAAGCTCCGTCGCGGAAACCCTGGGATCCATGCCGTAACCTCAGTCGGAGAGTGCAGCGGAGCAGAATTCGGCAGCGCAGCAGCGCTCTGAAGTCACGGCATGGATCCTGGGGTCTGCGCCGCGTCGCTTCGCTCCTTGCTCCGCCCCAGGATGACGAAGCGATGGCTGTTTTCCGCCAATTTCCAAGGCATGCGCCTGTCTATGCAAGCACATCCAACCCTTCAAAACTTCTGCGCCGATGAACCAGTCGCTATCGGCCGTTCCAGAACTGCCTCGACAAAGTCGTCGTCAAGCGGCCCAGTCACTTCGTCTAGCCAGTCCCAATCCTGCTCGATCGGCTCAAGGATGACCGCTCGGCCTTGGCGGCGGATCGAAACCTCCTTGGTTTCGAAACGAAATTCCTTGGGCAGGCGCACCGCCTGCGAGCGGCCTGACCAGAACACCTTCGCCTTGTCCATATGGCCTCCTTTCTGACCCGAAAATCTCAAGGCGCCCCAAAAATATCAACGCGCGCATTCAGCCTGCGGCATCGGCTCCAGCCGATAGACCTTGTCGTCGGATGAGGTCTCGCCGTCGGCCGCCTTCGAGCACAGGTCGACGATCGGCAGGCTGCTGTTGGGGTTGGCCAGCATCATGGTGCCGTTGGCGCCGCGGCGCAGAAAAATCTCCCTGGCCGCAATGTCGCAGGAAAAGTCGCTCGTCCTTGCGCTCGCCACACAGCGCCACTGGTCCGCTTCGCCGTCACAACTGTAGCTCTGCGTGACCTCTACGGCATTCTGGCGCGTGGTGACGGAAACGACTATCTCGGCGCCATCAGGCCAGCTTGCCGTCTCGCCGTCCTTGGCGAAGGCGGCCAGTTCGATCGGGCCCCGGAAAACCCGGATGGTGTGGGTAAGCTGATCGGGATGCGAGCCGAGATGCGCGGCATCGTAGTCGCGCCCGTAGCAGAACGGCTGGTCCGGTTTCAGCCGCTCGCGCAGCGGTGCTCCTAGCCCCGGATCGACGGGATCGATGCGCGCGAATTCGGCCTTGCAGGTCTCACCCGGCATGCGGTCGAGCCGGAAGCCGTCGTCTTCCGTGCCGAGTGCCTGCCTGGCAAACTCCGTTTCGCCAAGCTCGTCCTCGGCGCCGGCATCGAGATAAAGGCTGCGATGCACGCCGGAGACGATCAGCCGGCCTTTTTCGTCGACGTTCAGCAAGGCCATGGTGCGGTCGCATTCCATGCCGCAATGGATCTCGCCCGACTGCGGATCGTCCTTGCCGCACCAGCCACCGACCCATTCGGGCTTGTTGGCGCCGCGCACCGTCGTCGCCAAAAAACCGTTGTAGCCAGATGGACCACTGCTCGGCTCCTCGTTCGGAGGGCTGACTGGATCGCCGCCAAAATAGAAGAAAATCCGTCCCACCTTCTGGTTCGGGTGCAGCTTGAGATGCGCGGCATCGTAGATACGCCCGAAACAGCCATCCTTGCCGTCCGGGCTGAGTTCGGTGAGCTCAGGCGTATCGGCGGCAAGGGCCGTGCCGGCGACAGCGGCCAGCAAGGCGACAGCAAGTCCGGCGCCCACAATGGTCTTCCCCACAATGGTCTTCGATGTCATGTGCCCCTCCTCGCCCCTCTTCGCCCGACCACGACGCAGCTTCAATTTATGCTAGGATCGAGGCCGAAGCCACGCAATTTGCGCGGACATGCTGGAGAACGACATGATGCGACGCCGCGATATTTTCCGCGTGGCCCTTGCCGGCGCCGCCGGTCTTCTCGGGCTGCGCCAGGTCAAGGCGGCCGCCGTGGCAGAGGAAAGGCAAAAGGTCGCCTATCACCTCAGCGACCTCGACAAGGTCGGCTTCGTGCTTGGCAATATCAGGAACCACTATGAGGGCACCGGCGGCAAGGTCGACATCGTGCTGGTCGTGCACGGACCGGCACTCGCCGCCTTCAAGTCGAAGAGCGCCTCGGCTGCCATGTCCAGCCGTTTTTCCGGACTGGTCCGCGACGGGCTGGCCCCGCATGCCTGCGCCAACACCATGCAGGGCATGGACGTTGCGCTCACCGATCTGCTCGACGGCTTCCATGCCGCCGCGACCGGCGGCGTCGTCAAGCTCGCCGAATTGCAGCGCCAGGGCTACGCCTATTTGCGGCCCTGAACCTCTGCGGACTTGAACATGAGCACGGCGAGGCCCTACGAAGAGCAGGACGACCCCGGAGGAATGCCAGCCACCACAACCGCCCCTGTCACTTCTACCCCTGTCGCTTCCGCCCTTGTCACTTCCGCCCTTGTGACCCCCACTTTGGCGACCTCGCCGGCAAGGCGGTGCTGGTCACCGCGACCGGCATCGGGGCGGCATTTGCACTGGCCTACCCGCGCAGAAATGCCGCGTCGCGCTGCATTACAATTCAAGTCGGCGAAAACCTGGCCAAAACCATCCGCAACGGCGGTGGCGAGGTATTCCCGGTCCAGGGCGATTTCTCGGTCGCTGCCGATGTCGAGCGCGTCGTCACGCGCAGCATTTCGGCCGGCGCGATGGCCTGGTCAACAATGCCGCCTCGGCCGCGTGCCTTGGCCGAACTGACCGAGGCGCATTGCGACGCGGACCTCAACGCCCGCCCCGTGCTGACCGCATCACGCCAGCCGATGCCATGGCGCCAGGGCGGCTTCATCGTCAACACCTCGTCGATCGCGGCACGCAATGGCGCCGGCGGCGGCGCCGGCCTTTATGGCTCGGCTCGTCTCCACCCGCGGCATGGCCAAGGAACTGATCGGCTCGCGTCAACGCGGTGGCGCAGGGCACCATCGCCTTCCATGAGCGCTATTCGACTGAGGAGCAGGCCATGGTTGCCACCATTCCGCAGGGCCGCGCCGGCATGCCGCAGGACTGCGTCGGCGCCGTTCCTCTCCACCGCCCAGTTGAGCGGGTACATCTCCGGCCACGACGGTGGCCAGTTGATGCCGTGAGCGGCGACCTGCATACTTGTCGCAGCAAGCAACGGAGAAACCGGCAATGTATGGTCTGATCGGCAAGATGCGGGCGACGCGCGGCCAGCGCGACGCAATGATGGACGTCCTGCTGGCCAGCACCGGCGCCCTGCCTGGCTGCCTGAGCTACATCATCGCCACCGATCCGGCCGATGCCGACGCGATCTGGGTGACCGAGGTATGGACCGACCAGGCAAGCCACAAGGCTTCGCTGCAATTGCCGGAAGTCCAGGCGGCGATTGCCAGGGCGCGGCCGATCATCGCCGGGTTTGAGTTCCAGGTCGAAACGCATCCTGTCGGTGGGTTTGGGTTGGCTGAGGCCAAGGCGGGATAGCTGGCGGGCCAGCGCCCCCCTCTGTCCTGCCCTCTTTGCCAAAACTTGGCATCTTCCCCCACGAGAGGGGAGATCGGCAGCTTCAGCGTCCCGCCCACTCTTGCACCATCAGAGATTAGCCAAGGCCGGGATGACGGCCGATCTCCCCCCAAGTGGGGGAGATGTCCGGCAGGACAGAGGGGGTCGCGAAGGATCGCGACGCCAGGCGACGCGTGCGCTGCCGCAGATCGTCGGCTCGATCATCATCGTCATCGCCATCTGCGGCGGCCTCGACTTCATGATCAGCCATGTGCTCGATCCGCTGACCGCCTATCTGGCGACCAGCCCCGGCGGCATGGACTCGCCATCATCGCCGCCGCCGCACAGCATGTCGCCTTCGTCATGGCGCTGCAATCGGCCCGCTTCCTCGTCGTGCTGCTGGTCGGACCGAGCGTGGCGCGGCTGGTGGCGCGAAGTCTGAGGGAATAGAGCTGCGGCTGCAGAAAGACCTGCGGCGCTGTTGCATAAATGGACCGCAATCTGCTGGCGGCCGCTGAAGGACCAGCCCGTCGCTCAGGATTGCGTCGGGTAGCATGGGAACCACCAGGCGTCCGGCCCACTTGCAGGGCTCCGAATCGAGGTTAACGGCGTAGGTCACCGAGGATTGCGCGTCGGTGCTCCAACCGGATCTCGCTATCACCTTGCAGCAGCGCGTCTATCACGCCTCAGTCCAGGAGGTTGTTCGAGACGTCCAGCTAAGCTACCGTTTCAAGACTGGTCAAGTTCAGTCACGAGGATTCGAACCGCGCGAACTTCGTCCGCGCAAATTCGCAATTCGCGAAACCGGGTACCGGGTGATGGCGGCAATTCGTTGGACTTCACCTCGCCGCAATCTCCGTTTCTCGATAGCGACGACGGGCTAGGAGCGCGGGCCTAGCCATCCGATCGATGGGCACGGAACTCGACTCGGCTGTCATCACAGGAGACGCCCAATTGACGATGACAAAAGCCGACTGCGGCGCGTTTGAAGAAAAGGCGCGAGCGTCGCATGGTCCGTGAAGACAATCTCCCCCTACCCGCCGTCGTCTGCTAACGGGAGCCTTGGCACTTGGGGCCGTGACCGCCTTTGCCACCGGATCAGCTGCCATACCCACCAGCCAACTCCGGCACCGCACGCCTGGACGCACTCTGACGCAGCACACGCCCGCCGTCGTGAAGACTTGGCTGCGTAGCTCTTGTTGCGTCCGCCTTGGCGTGCAATATCGGGAGCAAACTGGAGAAGAGATGTTGAGCCTCAGATCGTTGTTCCACAGGATGCGCGCATCGCGCGCGGGTCGTTATCTGAACATCCCAGTTAGGGCGGCGGGGGCAGCAGGGATTGTCGGACCGCCAGTATGGCGCGCTGCTAAATGGACCTTCACGTCTCGTGAAGATACGAATTATACGTATGAATTGACGGAATTGTCACACACATATCTTGCCCATGCCGTAGCCACTGTTACCGGATGCTCTTTTGAGGATGCCAAGGGGTATCTCGATGAGCCCCTAAGCGACAAGGATTTGACTTCGCATATTGCCACCGGCATACAGGTATATTCCTCAGCGGCGGACAAGACAGCGCGCTTCGCGCGCCGTCTCGGATGGTATGCCGTCGTGAGGGCTATCAAACCGGCTTTGGTGGTTGAAACTGGCGTAGACAAAGGACTTGGAGCGGTTCTCCTTGCGGCGGCGCTCTTGAAGAACGGAACTGGCGAATACATCGGAACGGACATCGTTCCCGAGGCCGGACGGCTACTAAGCGGTCGTTATGCATCCGTTGGTAAGATAGTCTACGGGGACAGCCTCGAAAGCCTTCGGCTGATCGACAGCGCGATCGATGTATTCATAAACGATAGCGACCATTCGGCCTCGTATGAGGAGGCAGAATACTGTCTTATCCAAGAGAAGCTAAGCGCGCGCGCCATAGTGATCGGCGATAATTCGCACGTGACCAGTAAGCTGGAGGAGTGGTCAAGGGCAAACGGTCGCCGCTTTCTCTTCTGGGCCGAGAAGCCACACGACCATTGGTATCCCGGCGCCGGGATCGGCTTTTCGTACACATCATCTTAATCCGAACCACCGAGCGGCTGGAGCTTAGTTCAGAGGCGGTCGACATTTTCCGCTTGACCGGCAAAGGTGGGTCGCTCTTGGCCATCCTCCTGATTGCCATGGACTGGCCACCTGCCGTACGCATCGGAGGATGGCTGCCTTGCGGAGCGGGTCGGCCTGTTTCTGAATATCGGCCGTAAGCGCCCCTCGTAGTGCGAATTGTGATCATCAAACTTGAAGGCTCCAAAATCATCCATTTCCTCGAGTGGCAAAAGGACAGACGGCCCTATTCTCAAGAAAGTTTGTGTAGAAAACTGTATTCTTCTCCGGTGGGCGAAACAGAAAAAAGCCCATAGCCTAATGATTTCAGCTTAGTTATTGCGTCGCGGCTTTTCTGCGCACCGACGGTCGGGAAACGATGATGAAACTCCACGAGTAACTGTTTTGGACGAATATCGGTATTTTCGAGATCCTCAATGACACAATATTCAGCTCCCTCGATATCCATCTTCAGTAAGTCAATTCGTTTGTGCCTAAGCTCTTGCATGATAGTAATCAATCTCTTAACCGGTAAGGAGATCGATTGTGCATCCGTCTGCGGGCGTTCCAGGATAGTATGGGAAACATGATCTGGATTTTCTGGCGGTTTGAACAATATATTACCGTCGAAATCTGCAAGACCGTATTCATGAAGTTTGAACTGCAGCGGGAGGGTTTGCCCATTGACCCAGGTGATAGACTTTGGGGTTGGGTCGAACGCGTGCACGTCCATTCCAAAACGATGTATGAGCCCGACGTCAAACGACACATCTTCCCCAACGCCAAAGGAATAGACTATGGATTCCTTACCGAGCATTTCCCCCACGACATCCCAGCCGCCGTAGCTTGAACCAAAGCGGTCGTAGGCACATTTACAATCTGGCCTGACGAAAAAGTCACGCCCTGCTAGATAGCGGATGGCGCGTCTAGCTGTCTGCAAGCCCATCATTTCAGACTCCCACTCCCTTTAAGGTTTTCAGGCCCCCCTACGATCGTTGCCATTTCGCGATCGAAGCGGCTGATAGCGAACCGTTTTGCCGCAGCTAACGCAGGACCCTGATGGCGAGCTACGAAGGTTTCTGGGTCAGATAACTTTTCGCGAAATAGGTCCCGCAACGCATCTAATATCGCCTCGGATGAACCCACAGGTGTGAAACGCGCTGGATAGTCCCCCAGGGTCTCCCGCAACGCGGGAATGTCCGACACTACGATTGCTCTGCCTGCGCACATGGCTTGAATGATGGCCAACGGCTGGCACTCGCTACGATATCGAGATGGAAGAGAGATGACATCAGCATCACCTATTAGGGCGTTCGCACTATCTGGGGACAAAAGGCCTCGATAATCAAACCAACTTTCTGACTTCAGGGCAGCCAAGCGATCGCAGACCTCCTGCTCACTCAGACTATCATCGCCAATCGGTCTCCCAATCGAGACCAACCGTACAGCATACCCCTCTTCTGTCATCCTGCGCACCGCCCCCACAAGCAAAAAGAAACCCTTGCTGTCCATGATGTTGGAATTCCAAAGCACGACAAAAACCTGCGAATCCGCAGCCGCCGGCGTCTCGCCGATGCCCGTGCCTGCTGTCATGCAATAGTTCTCACAAAGGTGAAGCGGCACCCTGATAATCTTGCTCAGCGGTTCTAGCAGGTGCGCCGACGGTACGATGATCTCGCAACGCCTATAGAGCGCTCGCGCCAGCGGCGACAATGGGCGCGACACCAGTAGGTCGAGAATGTCAGAGCCATGCGCGTGCACTACAACGCGCGCACCCATAACACCCGTTAGGAGGGCAGGTACGTCGCGCAGAAACCCCCAATTCGAACGTGAGCAGACCAAATAGAGAGTGCTTATCTGCCCGCGGGCTACCGCGGCCCAGAGCCTCAATACGGCGATAGCCCATGAAATAACCGAACGAAGCCCGGATCCACTATAGACGTACTCCCTCCATGCAAATTGAGGTTGGTGCTGCACTACGCGTGCGGTGACTAACGCCTGTCCTGTGATATTCGTATAGTCTGCAGACCAAAGACCGACGCTTTTAGCAGCCTGCATCGCCGATACTTTCGTTAACATGGTTGTTAATACACGCCTTCAAAATGGAAGATGCAGTGCCTAGGCGCAATGGTTTTATGAATATTATCAAGTTTCCTCGCGTCGAATTTCCGAAAGATGTTCGATTACTCGCTGAAAACGTATTGACATGTCTTTAGTATTATAGGTTTCCTCAGTAGTCCTTATAGCGCCAGAAGACAATATACGCAGTTTCTCCGGATCGTTTTTTGCCGCAGCGATTGTCTCAGAAAGAGAACGAGTATCGTTCTGAATGAACGTAACGCCATTGAAATTAACTTTTAATGCAGCATACTCCGGCATCTGTTGATTTGGGTTGTCATGCAGAATTGCCGGCAGTCCATAAGTAAATGCATGAATCAAACTCAATCCAACGCTCCCAGCGTATATGAATACCTTACATCTGTTTGCTATAGATGCAATTTTTTCTTCATCCGTCGTCGCACTATGCCAGCAGACGCGAGAACTTAAACCTAAAGCCTCGCATTTCTTCTGGAGCCTAACCTTACTTTCACCATCTCCGATCAAATCTAACGTCACGTGCAAGCATTCCGGCCGTGCTAACCCGTCAAGCAAAATATCGACCCCAGATTTTTGAGTCAATCGACCAATAAATAGCAGATCGCGTGTACGATTCTCGATGATGTAAGGCAACCTTAATCGCTTTATTGGCTCGATGTTAACGCCGTTGTTAAGTGAGTAAATTGGCATTTTACCAATACCAAACGATCGACGATAGCTATCCACTTCTTTTTCTGTGTAGAATAATAATGCGTCAGATAGCCCCATCAGCCAGTAACGGACCTTTAGACGCCACGGTTTGCTTGTCGATGACCAATAATGGCCCCACCATACAGTTCTTGCACCGCTTATCTTAGCTTTTAGAAGAAGAACAATTGTAGATAGTGTTCGTGGCGCCCCACAAACTACCAGAAGATCGGCATCCGTTATCTGTATATTCACTGCACCGACCTGCCAGTCGAGACCTACACCAACGGAGCGAATACTACCTAGCTGCCGAAACCAATCCAGCTCGGCTGCGTCGCTTGTCAAAACGCCAAGATCTTCCCTTGAGGCGTAAACTACGAAACGATCGCCAAATTGCGATGCCAATCGCTCAAAAAAATCTATGCGATAGATCGGCAAGGCCGGCTGCACCACGACTATCCGCCCTATTCGACGATTTGAACTAGGCACCTGGAGCTGGCTCATACAAGAATCGGCCTCGTTCTTTGAACCCATGGAGCCCGCAAAGCTCCTACAAGCTCGATTCATATTAGTTGGTACCAGTTGCCCCGAAAGCGGTCAAAGCTCATGTTGTCTGGCACGGAACTTTTACCAATCCCGCACCTCGCCAAGCGCAGCTTATGTTCCGTTCCGCCGCAACACACCTCCGGCACCAGGCCCTGCTGGACTAGCGTCGCGTCTCCGGCATAACATTGTCGAATTACAGAAACTCGTTGGCTGGCGATACCGGATACCGAGCATCATGTTTCAAAAAATAGCATTCTGCGTGATAAGCATTCTCGCCAGTTCCTGGCCCGCGACGGCGCAGACGCGCGCTCCGTTCAAGCTGTTCGAGACCCTGGTTTTTTCCGGCGAGCCCCCCGATTTCCACCTGTTCGGATTCGACCATCTCACCATCGTCGATCCTCATGTTTTGGGCTTTGATGTTCCCAAGGCCGATCATGTGCAGCAAGCTCTGGCCTTGCCGAGGAGTAACCAGCATTTGGTGATCGACATCGAGCAATGGCCGCTGGACGGCTCCGACGCGGATACGAGGGCGTCCATTGCCAAGTACCAGGCGACGCTCAGCGCTTTCAGGCGGGCCGATCCAAGTGTCAAGCTTGGGCTTTACAGCGTTTTGCCAGTCCGCGACTACTGGCGGGCCATCGGCTGGCAAGGCGATGATGCTCTCAACGACTGGAAGTCTCGGAACACGGAAGTTGCCGCCGCTCTCGTGGCGCATGTCGATGAGCTCTTTCCTTCCCTCTATACGTTTTACGGTGACAAGGACGCTTGGGTGGTCTTCGCGCGGGCCAACATTGAGGAGGCGCGCAGAATCTCGCAGGGAAAGCCGGTCTATTGCTTCCTATGGCCGCAGTTTCACAAGACTTTTGCCTTTCTGCCAGGCGATTACTGGTATACGCAACTGGACACCTGCAGGGCATTCGCCGACGGTATCGTTATCTGGGGCACGATGACTGGCGAGGCGGGCTACTCGCCCAAAAAATGGGACGAACAAGCGGAATGGTGGCAGGCCACCTTGAGGTTCCTTCGCGAGTTAGGCAAGATTCCCTGAGCCCCTTACGCGCGGGCGTGAAACCAGCGTTGAGCGGTTCTGTTCGAGCGCTGAAGCGCTGCCACAGCGCGGGGGGGCACGAAGTCCTTGCTGGCCGCCAACAAAACAGATGTCAGCACAAATAGGCTGTCTGCCGCCCATATCGCGCCTGACGTTTGGAGGAATGTGAAGGAAACCATATAGATAATCGCGTAAAAGGTCAGATTGACCCGAAATTTCATTGCTCTATAGATTGATATGCCAAATATAAGATAAAGCGGAACCGCCCCCACCAAACCAAGCGCCATAAGTATTTCGATGAGGATGTTGTGTGGGTAGAGGCCGGGGCCCCAGTTCATATCGATGAAGTGCTTCCCGATAATTGGGCTGTCGAGGAAGTCGGAAATCGCTGTACTCTGGACATTCATGCGTGCCAACGCCCCGGTGTCCCATTGCGCGTTGACAAGATCGGTCATGCGTTTAACCAGAAAGTTGTCCTGAGGCAGATACATCAGGCCGCCAAGCGCGAAAGGCATCAGAATTGCTAAACGCGATGGACGGGCAATAGCGTAGACAGCCGCGGCAACTACCAAGCCAACGAACCCAGCTCGCGCCCCCGACAGGAACAGAGCGACTCCTGCGCCGACCAAAATCGCGACATACACGGGATACGCTATCACGCGCGGCCTGTATTCGACCATGTAAAAGAACGACGCAATCACTACAATACAGGTAAAGCGCCCAAGTGCAACCGCATTGACGAATTCGGAAGCATACCGAACGCTAAAATCATCAAAACCTTGAGTGTATAAAAGTCCACTTCGGTATGCATAGAAGTATGCTGGAAGAAATAATATGCCAGAAAAGGAAATCAGGAATACAATTCTCTTTTGAGCTAGTAATAAGTATTCAGAATACGATCCAAGAGCAATAGCCGGGATAGCGACTGACGCCAAGTAAACTTGAATCGCTACGAGCGCATAATCATTGTACTGATATGCATAGTCGTACACGAGCCTAATAAAATACAATATTAGAAATGTCACCAAAAGGGCATTGATTTTAAACCTCTTATCGGAAATGGCTTTCGCAATGAGAAATAGGCATGCCGAGGCAACAATTAGCCTGAGAGCAATCGAGACTGTGCGATTATCCAAACCGGCAACGGTAGTGTAGATTCCCATCAGCGGGTATCCAACCAACGACCATAAAAGCACGGTTTCCACTAACCGCTTTTGAATTGATGTGAGCATTTCAGTTACTCGGTTTTTGATCAAGCGCCATCAACAGAACCAAGCGCGGGAGTCAATTAGTCTGCAGATCTTGTGGCGCTGATAACAAAGCCGGAACAGAAGATGCGCCAGTTCAGCACTGCGCAAAGATTCTCGAACAGAGCGACGGAAAGATAGGCGGGCAAGAAGAAAGCGAAATAGTCGCTGGCGCGGTAAAATGCCATGACGTCGACCTGCTCGAATCCCTGGCCGCGAAACACCTTCGACATATCCGCAGGAGAGCAATGGTCGAAAAAGGCCGGGTAGCCGGTAACATCGACCGCAGACGGCCTAAGGTGCGGGATCAGCCATTTTTGCAGAACGGGCCCGACGAGCCGCAATGCTACCGAATAGGGATGCCATTTCGACGGGATATAGTGGTGCATCACGCCACCTGGCCGCAACGTCAAAAACATCGAACGCGCCGCTGCCTTGTTGTCCGGCACATGCTCCATCAATGTGATCGAAATGAGCATGTCCGCTTCGACATCAACTGGCTGTTCGATCGACTGGACAACAAACCGATCGTAGATGCGATAGCAATCCGGCCTTTCCTCGATGTCGAGACCGATATAGGTGAAATCGGCACTCCGCTCGAGAAGTGGCCGGTCGATCCCGCCGACCTCAAGGATCGCCGACGGCCTCAGGCGCGCAACATCCTCGGCGATACGACGCTCAAGCTCCGCCTTGTAAGACGGCGCGCCGAAAACTCGGGGAAAGCGGCGTTCGAGCCATGCTGCGGCATTCCTGTTCCAACCAATAAACGCCTTGAGAATCACCGTACTCCTTTTCCTGCCAACCGGTCCGGACCGGAACATCGAAAATAGCTCAAGATCATGACTTTATTATACCGTCCATTAGCCAGATCTAGATTAGTTCGCTCTGCTTTTGTTCCCGTATGAACTGTCTCTTCACGTGCTTCACGAACGCGTCAGGAAGGGGCACATCATCGCGGAAGCTCGTTTCGCGGGTCGGGTCGTCATTTACCACAACGATCGCTTGGTTTGGGAAGGTGATCCGCGGAACCTGTCCAAAAAAGGCCGCCCATAGATTGAAGTTCGAGCCGGCTCCGATGATCGCACTTGCCTGGGCCATTTCCAGCATGTGCGTGACCGATTCTGCGTCATTGGCACGACGCACTTCCGGGAGACGGAGCAGCGGAACAAGGTCGGTATCATCTCCGTCGGAAAAGACACGAGCCGGCATGTTCGTGCCCAATCCCTTGCGAAGGGCGACAAGGCTTTCGCAATACCATTCGATCGGAAGCCGCTGATTGTGCGTCCTCGCCTCCACTTTGCTCACGTCGAAACGGGAGAAGTCGCCAAGGCGTACATGGATGGCTAGGAAAGGCGTGGCTGGCGCCTCCGACTGGTACCTTTTGCGGGTGATCCTACGAAACGCGTCATATAGCACCGGACCGTAGCCGCGGACCTCATGAAAATGTTTCTCGAAGTTCGATTCCACGGTATTCCTAAAGACAACGACCGTGTTCCCGCCGTCATTCGCTGTGGAAGGAGCTGTGTCTGCCGGAACTTTGCGTGCCGTTGCGAGGAGCATGGTGCGCCACGGCTCTCCGACATAGCCTTCGTTGGTAAAAAGCTTGAAATATTCGCGCCTGTCCCGTTCACGACGCAAATAGGGACCGATACGTGGCCGGAACCAGCGCGGCCCGAGCATCTGCGCATCGTTCTTTCGACACCATATCTCGCAGCGCGCCCAGGCGAGCATGCTGTGACCAAGACCGAAACGGCCGATATCGGGATAGCCGTAGAGATGTGCCATGACCGCCTGCCCTATAGAAGACGCCGAAACTCAGTCAATGTTCGGCAGGTAGATCGCATCAGCCCAGGCCAGCCGGCCGAACTGGTTATGGTGCTGATTATAAATCGCGTGGAGCCGGTAGTTGAATTGCTCAAGATAGGCTGTCACCTCATGGAATTGGCAGGACCCATCATATATTCTCATAAAATTAACTTCGGAGTAAATAACATTTACTCTTTTTTTGCTTATTATATTTTCGGACCCCTTTAAAATTTCGAGCTCGGCTCCCTGCGCATCCATCTTAAGTAAGTCTACGCCTTTTATTTTTTCCTTCTCGCAATATTCGTCTAGAGTAGTAACTTTAACTTCGATTACTTCTTTTTTTGATGTGTATTTATCGAACGTTGAGCCAGTACTGCGAGCGCTGAACAGGGAGCTGGCATCCGGAAGCGCCGCAACATGGAAGGACGCAGTTCCGGCTTTCGAAGAGACCGCCATGTTAATGGGAACGATACGCGGCTCGTGTTCCGCAACGTTGCGGAGCTTGGCAAAGTTTTCAGGCAAAGGCTCAAAAGCATGAACGATCGCCTTCGTGCACCTGTCGGCATATGTCCGCGTATCCCGTCCGTCGGCAGCTCCCACCTCGAAGATCGTGGTGATGTCACCTGCGAGACGCAATTGCTCCTCGAATGAGTCATCGATGCGGACACCGGGCTCTAGCTTGTTCAAATGGTAGCCAAACATATTGAAAACTCGCTGCGCAGCGAACGTCAAACCCACCCTCATGGCATCGTCACTCCATTCTCCCTTGCCCGCAAATTGACTATCAGTGTTGCACGGTCAGCCAACGCAAGTTGAAGAGCATAGGTGACAGCGGTCGCCAGTCCGTACCAGATCATGACGGTGAGGGGATTGTCGACCCGCGCCCAGCCGAGCCAGCCAAACACCAACAGAGTGAAAAGGAACCGGCCTATTTCCCAGGTGAACTGGAGCGACTGGCGCTCGATGATGATGAGAGTCATCGTCAACGCAGTTGCGACAAAGCGCACATAGGCGATTGGGAACGCAATGGCGCAGAGTTTGCCGGCCATGACCCAATCGGCGCCAAAGACGAACGGGACGACGATTGGCGAGAACACCACCCCCAGCACCGTCGGCAACAGGCCAATGGCAAGAAGCTGAAAGAGCGCCCGTCGAAATGCGCCATTCAACCCGTTTTTATCGGTCCGATAAAGTTTCGCGAACTCACCGGTGAAGACCTGCGATACGGCCACGGCGACGATAGCAACCGGCATGAGAATAAAACGTTCGACGAGGGCATACTGTCCTGCAACTTCCAGGTTGAACAGCGCAAGAAAGGCGAAGGGCACGATGGTGGCACCGAGCGCGGACAGAAGTGTTCCCGGAAAGGTGAAGAACCCAAATTCCTTGAAGCGAACCGCCGTAAATCTCATCGCAGAAAATGAGATGGGAGAGATCAGAATCCGCCAGAGATTGCCGCTGCGAACAAGGATGGCGATGCTCCCGGCGACCCTGCCGAAGGTGTCGGCTAGAACGAGACCAACTCCAATGAAAGGAAATATGGCACACCCAAGCGCGCCAACGGAAAAGCCCACCGACTGCAATATCTTCGAACGCGCGCTGAGGCTGTAATTGCGCTCTCGGATCGGCAAGTAGGAGAGCATTTGGTAGAGTCCCGCGACAATCATTGCGCCGGGCAGAATAAAGATGATGTCGCGTAGGGGCGACACCAGGTTCGGCATCCACAGATCGGCGATACCGGCGGCAACAACAGCCACCATACCGGTTAAGATACATAGCCGAAATGTCAGCTTTAACAGGTTTTCCAAAACTCTCCCCGGTTTCGCGCCGAGAAGCGCAACCTCGTAGCGAAACGCAGAAAACATGATCGCCACGTTCAGAACCGACAGATAGATCTGGTACCGGCCGAAGGCTTCCGCGTCATACAGCCGCGTCAGGGCTGGAAGGACCGAAATTGCAATGAGCTGCGCAATTACTGACCCCGACAAAACGGTCAGGATGCTTCGGAACATTTCGAATCGCCATATCTAACAACGACGGCAACTTCCTCCGATTGCGCCAGGCCTTGCTGGCCCGTCGCGGGCAGCCTGAAGCCCGTCGACCTTCTCATGCCTCATTCCAGAAAATAGTATTTACGCCTAAGCGCTCTTTGTTTCGATAAACATCGCGTAGCAGATTTGTCATGCGCAGATTTGCGTCTTCATCATTCGATTCGATGCAGAGGCAGCGTGGAACCAGTCTCTCATTGAGCTCGGCAATCTGCTGTGCGACAATCCAGTCGATGCCCTCGATGTCGACACTTGCGAAATCGATCCGTTTCCCTCCGCCGCGTTCTTGGAGAAGCGTGCCAAGCGTCAATTGGGGAAGCTCAAGCCGCTCAACCAAGCGGTGCCCAGCTGATGACAGATGCTGATACTGTTCTGGCGAAGTGGTTGAAAGCACTGATGGATACATCAAGAAGAACTCTGCTACGCTGTCCGTCTCGCCAATGAGGCACTGGACATGGGTGTCTCGCGGGCGCCAGCGCTGATGAAGACGCAGGAGGCGACTGATCGGCTCGACAACGATGCCGGACCAGCCTCTGAGATAGAGGAGATAAGTATTCGAGATGCGAACCGGATGCGAAGCGCCGATGTCGAGATATCGACCAGGATGCGTTTGACCCTTGAAGATGGTGTTGAGGAGGAAAGTATCCTCCCCGTGTTGGGCATAACTTTCCCGGCGCTGAAAATGAAGCGGAATGTCCCGCAGCTCTTGTATCAAGCCGGATTTGGCGGCCCAGAATTTTACGTCGCTCAACACTGTACGAGGCTCCATTGCATTTTCCGGCGAACGTCATTTACCCGAAACCACCCAGCGAACGTCGCCGTGCTCTCGACGACAAAGTCTCGCTGCTTCGGTGCGTAAGGTCGATAGGTTTCAAGATAGCTTGAATGCAAAATCGACCATGCCTTGAGGGCCGACCAGACACTTGCTCGAAAGGGAAGAGCTATCAAAACTCATATTCGTCTAGCCTCGCCGCGCAAAAACAAACTGCTGGATTTTCCGCGCCGGCTTCGCCACAAGCGCGTAATCGACTGGGCCTGACCCAAGCCAATGGCGTCGAGAGCGCAGCGCTTCCAGATTGTGCCCGATGTGTGAACGCAGGCTCCTTGTGCTTGCGCCTCCCACCATCATGTCGACAAGGACCTGATCGATCGTCGCGACCCTAAAGCCATGAAGCTCGACGGCCCGCAGCATCCAGTCGTAGTCTGAGGAGACTTTGAGGGCCAGATTGAACGGTCCGACCTGTTCCGCAACGGCACGCCGAACATAGAAGGTCGGGTGAGCAGGCATCCAGCCCGAACGGAAGCCATTGCGAGGTCTTGGTTCCGCCCGCCAGCGACGAACCACTCGCTTGCTGTCGTGGTTGTCGACAAAGTCGAGATGGCCGTGGATAATATCGGCGTCAGCGAGCGCCGCGCTGATCTTGCCAAGCACGGACCGGTCGTGAAATGCATCGTCCGCGTTAAGAGCCCCAATTGCTTCGCCCGTGCAAAGCGCAAGCCCCTTGTTCAGAGCGTCATACATGCCTCGGTCAGGCTCGCTGATGATCTGTAGCCCTTGCCCGGCATAGGAACGAACGATCGCGAGCGTTTCGTCGGTCGAGGCTCCGTCGACAACGACCAGCTCCTTGGCCTCATGATCTTGGGCAAAAAAACTGTCAAGCGTGTGCCTGATCGTTGCCGCTGAATTCCGGCAGACCGTCAAGACCGAGATTTTCATGTTGAAGCGGTCCAACGTTGCTTACTGTGCTGCAACGCGAATGCGATCCTCGTCCAGGCGCCGGTGTTCGGATTCCCGTCTTACCGTCTCGAGGTCGGACTGAACCATTTCCTGGACCATCGCATCGAGCGAGGTTGTTGCCTTCCACCCGAGAACGCGCTTCGCTTTCGAGGGATCGCCGATCAGCAGCTCAACTTCGGTCGGCCTGAAATAGCGCGGATCCACCTCGACCAGAACGGCGCCCGATTTTGCATCAAACCCTTTTTCGTCGACGCCGGAACCGACCCATTGGATCTCGGTCCCCACCTCGCTGAATGCAAGCTCGACAAAACGGCGGACCGAGTTCTTCACCCCGGTTGCAAGAACGTAGTCGTCTGGCACGTCATGCTGAAGAATTCGCCACATGCCTTCGACGTAATCGCGGGCATGGCCCCAATCCCGTTCAGCCGACAGGTTGCCGAGGTAGAGCTTGTCCTGAAGGCCGAGGCTGATTGCAGCCGCCGCGCGCGTAATCTTGCGGGTAACGAAGGTCTCTCCGCGCATCGGGCTTTCGTGATTGAACAGGATGCCGTTGGACGCATGAATATCGTAAGCTTCGCGGTAATTCACGGTGATCCAGTAGGCATAGATCTTTGCCGCCGCATAGGGCGAGCGAGGATAGAAAGGCGTCGTCTCCCGCTGCGGGATCTCCTGCACCTTGCCGTAGAGCTCGGAAGTCGATGCCTGATAAAAACGCGTCTTTTTTGTCAGGCCAAGCAGCCGGATGGCTTCAAGGAGACGCAATGTGCCGATCGCGTCGGCATTTGCCGTGTATTCCGCGGTCTCGAAGCTCACTTGGACATGCGATTGTGCGGCGAGATTGTAGATCTCGTCTGGCTGCACTTCCTGGACGATGCGGATGAGGTTGGTGGCGTCGGTCATGTCGCCATAGTGCAACGACAGCCTTACGTCCTTCTCATGCGGATCCTGGTAGAGATTGTCGATGCGACCGGTGTTGAACGACGAGGAACGCCGCTTGATACCGTGGACGTCATAGCCCTTCGCTAGAAGGAGTTCGGCCAGATAGGCACCATCCTGGCCGGTGATGCCGGTAATAAGTGCGATTTTTCGGCTCATTTCGTTCCTTTCGGCGGCTTTAGCGTTCTCCAGTCAAACGATGCAGCGTTCGACCAATGAAACCAGGCTGAATTCAACTTGACAAATTATCGGGACCCAAACCCGCTTAGCATCGTCTTTAGAGTCCTTAGTACAATAACGATATCGAGCCATGGCGAGAAATTCTTGATGTAATAGAAATCATAGTGCAGCTTCTCGATCTCGTCGTCGTCGTCCGACACGTACCCCTGATTCACCTGAGCCCACCCGGAAATTCCTGGACGAACAATATTTCGGTAGCGATAGAACGGCAGCGCCACCGAATAGTGAGAAGACAACACCGTCGCTTCGGGGCGAGGTCCAATCCAACTCATTTCCGAGCGAACGATATTTATCAACTGCGGCAATTCGTCAATTCGGCTCCTGCGAAGGAAGCGACCGAGCCGGGTAATCCTGCTATCGCCTGGCCTGGTGACGGCGAGACGGCGAACGTTTGCCGCCTCAGGTGCACTGACCGTCATCGTCCGGAATTTATAGACCGTAAATGACTTTCCGCCGTAGCCTAGGCGCTCCTGCCGAAATATGGCGGGTCCAGGAGATTCCAGCCTGATCATCAGCGCAACCAACAACAAAAACGGCGCCAGCACAATCAGGGCGAACAGGGCGCAAACCCAGTCGATCACCTGCTTGATTTTGATATAGGCCTGATTGGGATTGAGCGAACCCAACGTGTTTTCGGACAAATGCTCGATTTCGACGCGACCCGTCAGCGATTCACTGATCTGCTTTACGTGATAAACAGGAACTCCTGCGAGAGCCTGATCGGCTATGTAGCGCTCCCAATCATCGGATAGCTCGGCACGAAGGTCGGCAACGACCCCGCTTACGCGATCAATGACAGTATCGGGGGAGCCGAGCCAATGCCAATCTACGCCGCTAATCTCCTCAAGGCGACCGACAGCCCCGCCTGGAATCACGGCGAGACTATACGGATCCAGGCGCCGGCTCAGAATGCTCAAACCAAAATACCAGAAGATTGACAGCGTCAAACTGCCGGCTGCCTGGAAAGCGCTATAGTCAATTCGGAAAAGGAAAATTGCCAGATAGACAAGTCCGTAGGACAGCGCAAAGGTGGGCATAATATAACCAGCAGCCGCGACGCCAGGCAGATTTATTATTCGCCGAAAGAAAAAAAAGCCCGCAGTGTGTGCGACAATGCCCGCGAAGATCGTAATCTGAATGTTGGAGTAGTACAAGATATTCGGGTCGATCAGCATCCTAACCATCGCTGGAGTTAGAATTGCAAAAGCCAATCCACCAAGGAGTTGAAATCTAATCCGGTGTAGCAGGTGCCGCTGATTTTGCGGCTTTATGATTGACATATTCAATTCAGAGCTCTCTAGCGGGTCCCGAAAAACGGTCAGGAGACACTTGGCATCCCACGCAAATACAGAAAGTGTCAAGCTTCGTGTCCACTAGTACGCAAGGCAACCTTACGAAGTATAGCGGACACTGCAGCTGCTGCGCCATCGCCGTTCTCCCGGCCTCCAACAACGGCTACCGCACTCCCGGGTGAAAACCGAGAGCCGACTTTGCAGCACTTGCATCGCATAACCGAGCGTCAATTATGCGATCGCGACGAGTTCCCTTGAATCCATGTCAACAGGGATCTCGCCATTCATGATGGCAACCAGAACCCGGGCCCTTCCAACTGGATCGAGCCGGTCAAGACGACCGATCATCTCCGCGAAAGGACCAGAGAGAATCCGAACCGAAGCGCCTGCAGTAAGGCCTCCACTGAAATCAAGCAAGCCGTCCTTGCCGGTCAGCGCAATGAACCGCTCCACCAGTCCCGAGGGGACCGGCAATGGCCGCTCGCCCTGCATGATGAGGGAGCGCACACCGAACGTTCCATTGACCGAGCGCCACCGCTGCAGCGCGACATCGAGAGCGATGAACAGGTAACCTGGAAAATAGGCCGCCGGTCGCGTCTCCACGCGCCGGGCATGACGAATTGTCTTCTCGCAGCGAGGTATGAACGGGTGAAACCCCTGCAGCCGGAGATGCCGTTCGGCGACGTCTTCCTTTCCCGGAAAGACGCTGGCGGCATACCAGCGCGCTGCGGCGCCGGGCCGTTGCAACGCTGAAGCCGCCTTGACAGTTGTTTTTTTCGGGCTAGTCACGCGTCTCGCTCTCGGCGGTCTTCGGCATGGTCGATGTCAAGGGTTACGACAGCGCAACGATACCGGCGAGCAGCTATGTCGCGGGAATCAAGGCGGTTCGTCGAAAAAAACCTGCTATTTGTCCATTAACTTTAGCTATGCCTAACGAGTCATCAAACCGCATTATTTTTTTAGCCACCCAACCAGCGGTATCGAACGATTGCCCCGATGTGTAGCCGCCCGGTTACACTGGCTCGCGACGAATCGTCGGCTGTCGTGGTCCTTAGTCTTTAGCCTTGACCATAGTGTGACGGTATCGTTAGCAAAGCGTTGCGAAGCAGATGCCGACCGCCCTGCTTTGACGAGTCCGACGAGCCGCCGCTGAGACAGGATCATTCCTGTGCTTGCCGATCAGTGCTGCGCCCGAGAGCTCAGGAGCGTTTGAGCAGTGACCAGACGGCGGGCACAAGGCTCGCCGCCAGGGCGACCTTGATCAGGTCGCCGACGATGAACGGCACGACGCCGAACTGCCACGACTTTTCCGGGCCGATGAGCAGCGCCAGCCAGGCAAAGCCCATTGCCATCATGATGATTTCGGCAACCAGCATCGCGTTGAAGAGCTTGACCGGATGGCGATCCCAGCCGCGATCGGCGGCCCAGCCGACGATCGCCGCCATGACCAAGAAGCCGAAGAGATAGCCGCCGGTCGAGCCGAGCATGTAGGCGATGCCGATGCCCTTTTCCGGCGTGCCCTGGAAGACCGGAAAGCCGATGGCGCCCTCCGCCATGTAGAGAAGCAGCGTGGCGACGCCGAGGCGCATGCCGAATGCGGCTGATATCAGGAACACGGCCAGGGTCTGCATCGAGATGTCGACCGGTCCGAGCAAAACCCTGGTCTTGGCCGACAAGGTCAGCAGCAGCGTCCCAACGATCGCCAGCAAAAGCTGGGTCGCCAGGCGGGCCGCGCCCTTTTCAGGCAGAGCGAGAGAAACAAGCGGCGTCGTTGCAATTGCCATGGTCTTCCTCATTGCGGACTGCCGCAGATCGCGGCCTTGCGTTTTCCTATATTGGCTTCCGTGCTATGCGGCAATCGGTTTTGCCGACATCGGTTTTGCCGCCTCTGGAACAGGGCTGAACTGCCATGGCGCTGAAATTCGACACCGACTTCGACCCGGCCTACGGCCAGGGCGTGACCGTTGCGCCCGACGTGGTTCGGATCACCGCGAAAAATCCCAGCCCGTTCACCTTCCACGGCACCAACAGCTACATCGTCGGGCGGAAAACGCTGGCGGTGATCGATCCGGGGCCGGATGACGAGGCGCATCTCAAGACATTGCTCGCGGTGATCGCAGACAGGCCGGTCAGCCATATTTTCGTCAGCCACACGCATCGCGACCATTCCCCGCTGGCAGCGCGGCTGAAGCAGCACACCGGTGCAATTATCCTGGCCGAGGGTCCGCATCGGCCGGCGAGGCCGCTGCGCACCGGCGAAATCAATCCGCTCGACGCCAGCGCCGACACCGCCTTCAATCCGGATGCCGCGCTTGCCGACGATATGGTGGTCGACGGCGACGGTTTTGCGATCAGAACGGTGCTGACGCCGGGCCATACCGCCAACCACGCAGCCTTTGCGCTGGAAGGAAGCGGTATCCTGTTCTCGGCCGATCATGTCATGGCCTGGGCGACCTCCATCGTTGCGCCGCCGGACGGCGCCATGGCCGACTACATGGCCTCGCTGGATCGGCTGATCGAGCGCGACGACCGCCTGCTGCTGCCCGGCCATGGCGGGCCGGTGACAGCGCCGCGCAGCTTCATGCGCGCGTTGAAGACGCATCGCAGGATGCGCGAGCAAGCGATCCTGGAGCGGATCACAAGCGGCGACCGGACGATCAAGGAGATGGTCGCGGCGATCTATCGGGATACCGATCCGCGCCTGCACGGCGCGGCCGGCCTGTCGGTGCTTGCCCATCTCGAGGACCTGGTGGCGCGCGGCCTGGCGAGCACCGACGGCGACCCTGACATCGACGGCATTTTCAGCCTGCCTGGCTGGTGAAATTGCCGCTATCCCGTTATCCGTTGCGATGGTGGTTGCGGTTTTTGCTGCATTCATATTGCGTTCAGCTTTGGAACCTATTATGTGTCTCCAACGTAGATACAGTGAGAGCTGTAGGAGATAGTCCGATGATCACCGCTGTAGCAAAATGGGGTAACAGCCTGGCGCTGCGTATTCCAACCGCATTCGCGCGTGAAATTTCGGTGCGTGAAGGCGGTACCGTAGACATATCTGTGACAAACGGGGTACTTTTGGTACGCCCGGTTGATGATACCCACGTGTATGACCTGGAAGCTCTTCTGTGTGGAATCACGGAAGTAAATCGTCATGACGAGGTGGCCACCGGTAAGTCGGTCGGCAACGAGTTCTAGCGTGCCATATTGCCCTGAGCAGTATGACATAATCAGAATTAGCTTTGACCCCCAGATGGGCCGGGAACAAGCCGAGAGGCGCCCGGCCTTCGTTCTGTCATCGACAAAATATAACTCAATTGTCCGCCTTTGCATTCTCTGCCCGATCACAAATCAGGCCAAAAATTATCCTTTTGAAGTGGCCGTGCCGAGCGGCAAAAAGACGACAGGCGTGGTGTTGTCGGATCAAGTCAAAAGCTTCGACTGGTCGGCCCGGAACGCCGAGTTTGTCGAAAACAGACCTGATCTCGCCGCGGAAGTTCTCGGGAAAATGCGCGCGATCTTGGGTCTCTAAGCGCAACGCCTAGCTTGCCGTTATCTACTTGATCGGCGGGCAATTCCTCTTTTGCTCGCACCCCCGTAAGGGTCGGCTTGCTGAACCGTCCATTCGCCGCAATATATCCCGCGTATTGGGCCGAAGCGGAAAAGGCTTGGCGGGCCCGCTCTTTGGGTTTGTCAACCAGATAATCGCCCTCCCGAAAGCTCAGAACCGGCTGGAACGCTCTTCAGGTTGGGGCGACTTCAGACCCTGACAAGAGCATTGCGGATTGGCCGGAAGCCGCGCGGCGGTCTCCAGCGCGACAAGCGAGGCTGTCATGGAGAGATTGGGCAGCACGTCCTCCTGCAGCAATTTCTGGCGGTTGCGGTCCATATAGTCGTTAAAACCCGCCGTGACGAACGCACAGGGCACGAAGCAGGCGCCGATCTCGCGCGCCAGGGTCGCCTCCGGGGCGATGGAATGGTTGAGCACATCCGCCCCCATGCCGCGATAGGCCAAAGCCTCGGCCGGCGTTGTCAGCCGCGGCCCATAGCAGTGGGCGGCCACCAGTTGCTGTTCGATGCCATGAACGCGGGCTGGCCAATTGCGGCGGGCCGTCTCGGCCAGAACCGCCGCACATCTTGGACATACGATCTGCTTGCCCGAACAGTCAAAACTCTGGCGGTCCGGAAGCAGTGAAAACGGGGTCTGCGTCAATTCGATGATGTCGGCGGGCACCACCATGTCGCCGGGCTGGATCGCCTTGTTGACGGCGCCAACGGTCGAGCAGGCGAGGACTTGCCGCACCCCCGCTTGCATCAACACCCAGAACGCGCGGCGATGGCAGGAATGGTCGATATGGTCGCGGGGATTGCCGTGCGAATACATGCACAACGCCCGCTTTGCTCTGCCTTCGGCTGAAATCGAGGCATCGAACTCGAGCAACTTCCAGTTGTCGGTACGACCGAAGGGCGTTTCAAAACTCATGTCGCGCCGCAGCGTGCGCACGCCATCGAAGCCGACGTCTTCCGGGAAGGCCAGCCCCCAGTTTGCCGACCCGGTGATGACGGCCAAGCCTACCTGAGGTATGTCAGTCGATCGATCGGCCGGAGCACCGGCTGCGTGATGATTTTGGGGCATGCTTCCCATCTTGGTCAGGATATTGGCTCGGTCAGGATTTTTGGCTCGGTCAGGATTTTTGGCGAAGGGCGACGATCACGACGACGACCACAACAATGGCGGTCCACAATGTCGAGATCGCCGCAATGGTCGGATCGATCTGATCGCGCAGCGAGATGAACATGAGCTTCGGCATCGTGCTGTTGCGACCACTTGCCACGAAGATCGAAATCACGGACTCGTCGAGCGACGTCAGGAACGCCATCAATGTCGCCGACAACAGGCTGAGCCGAAGTTGCGGAACGATTATCCCGCCAATAGCCCTGGCCCAGTCCGCGCCGAGGCTGCGCGCCGCCTGAACCTGGTTCCAGTTGAAGCGAGCCAGGGCAGGCAACAACACAATGCACGCCACCGGAACGGCGAGCACCACATGTCCGACCAGCACACCGAACAGCGTCCCGACCAGGCGTTGCGCCGCCAGCACAAAGAACAGGCCGATCGCCAGCAGGATTCCCGGGGTGATCGAAGGGGTGAGCAGGATGCTCTGGATGGAAGCTGCGGTCTTGCCGCCCAGCCGATTCATCGAGATGCAGGCGAGCAGCGCAAAAGGCACAGCGATCAGCGCCGTCAATGTCCCAAGGATCAGGCTCGTCCTGAGTGCTGCCATCCACGTCGCCGAGCCGAAAAAATTCTCGTACCAGCGCAACGAGTAGGCGTGCGGCGGAAACTCGAGGAGGCTCGATGCCGAAAACGAAAGCGGCACCACCACCAGCGTCGGCAACATCAGAAATGCCATGACCAGCGCAGCAAAGCTCCACAGGACAATGCGGGCGAGCCGGTTTTGCGGATAGGCTTCAAGCATGGGCGGCTGCCGCTGCGTCCTGGGCCAGCAGGCGGCGTGCCGCCAGCAGCATCACACCGATCAGCGCCATGAGAACGAGGAGCAGGATGCCCAGGACGCTCGCCGACCCCCAGTCCTGAAAGGTCGATAGCGCACGCTCGATCCGGGTAGAGAGAGGATTTACCTTGCCGCCGCCAAGCACCGCCGGCGTGATGAAAAAACCGATGGAATAGATGAGCACGATGACCGAACCCGAAAAAATGCCGCCGGCCGAAAGCGGCATGATGACGGTGCGGATGACCTGCCCGAGCGTGGCTCCCATGCTCGCTGCCGCGCGAACGAGGTTTGGGTCGATATCGCGCATCGCGGCATAAACCGGCAGCAGAAAGATCGGCAGCATGTAGTGAACCATGCCGATCAGCGTTCCGGTAAAATTATAGACCAGCGGCAAAGGCTCCGCCGTCAGGCCCGAACCAGTCAAGGCCGCGTTGATCAGGCCATCACGCCGCAAGAGCACGAGCCAGCCATAGGTGCGCACCAGGATGGCGGTCCACAACGGCAGCATGACGAAGGCCATCAGCACGTTGGCCACCCTTGGCCTGGCGCTGGCCAAGGCGAGTGCCAGCGGGATGCCCAGAAGAACGCAGATCGCCAGCGTGCCGAGCGACAGTTCGAGGGTGGTGACGAGCGCCGACCATGTCAGTCCGCTCGAAAGCACTTTGGCGTAGTTGCCGACAGTGTACTCACCGCCTGTGGTCAAAAAAGATTGCCGGATGATCCAAAGGATGGGCAGTATCGCCGCCAGTCCAACGATGAACAGCGCCGGCAGCGAAAGCGAAAGGAAAAACCGCCGCTCGCGGCGCGCATCCGCCAGGAGCGCAGGATCCGCGGTGACCGTCACGCCATCGCTCCCGATATCGCGTGAACCTTGGCTGCTGGTGCATAGGCGGTCATCCGCTGGCCGGCGGCAAGTTGGGCGCAGCCGCCGGCCAGCGCTGCCGGAATGCAGACAAGAACCTCCTGGCCACCGTCAAGCGCCAGCGTCAAAAGCCAGTTCTCGCCGCGGAACGCCTTGGCGCGCAGTATTCCTTCGAGAGCCACGCCGTCTGCCCCGACGAACTTGGCATCAAGGTGGAAGCTTTCGGCGCGGATCATCAGGGTTTCGCCTGACGCTTCGGCGCCGTCGATCCTGCGCACCGAGCCCGGCGCCACAATGTTGGCCTCGCCCATGAACTCGGCGACGAAGCGGGTCGATGGACAATCATAGATCCGCTGCGGCGTATCGATCTGCTGGATGCGGCCGGCGTTCATCACCGCAATCCGGTCAGACATGATCAGCGCCTCGCGCTGGTCGTGGGTCACGTAGATTGTGGTGATCCCCAGGTCATCGTGCAGACGCCGGATCTCGTACTGCATGGTTTCGCGCAGATTCTTGTCGAGCGCCGACAGCGGCTCGTCCATCAGCATCACGCGCGGCTCGAAGACGATTGCCCGCGCCAACGCCACCCGTTGGCGCTGGCCGCCGGACAGTGCGGCAACATTGCGCTCCGCCAGGCCATCCAGCTTCACGCGGGCCAAGGTGGCAAGCGCCCGCTGACGCGCCTCCGCTCTCGGCGTCTTGCGCAGCGCCAGCGGATAGGCGACGTTCGCCAGGACGTTCATGTGGGGAAACAAGGCGTAATTCTGGAATACGATGCCGATGTCGCGTTTGTTGGGCGCCAGGCGAGTAATGTCGCGATCGCCCAACAAGAGCTTGCCGGAATCCGGCCGGACAAAACCGGCCAGAGCCATGAGCAGCGTGGTCTTGCCCGATCCCGAGGGCCCCAGCAGCGTGAGGAACTCGCCAGCTTGAATGTCGAGCGAGACATCATCCAGTGCGACGTAGGACCCGTAAGCCTTGCTGACGCTGTCGATGGTGATCGGGAGCGACTTCATCATCTCCAGCCTTGTCAGCCGAGGCTCAGCGGGCCATCATCTCGTCGAAGGCTTGTTGGGCAGCCTCGCCGTTCTTGACCCACCATTGTGAATTCGAAAACACCGAAGTGCCGGCATTTTCAGGCGCGGTCGCAAGCGTCTTCAGACGGTCCTCGGGAATCAGGCCGCCCTCATAGGCCGCAGGATTGACCGGGCCATAGGCGATGAAATCGGTCAGCTTCGCAACGCGCGCGGGCTGCGTCATCGCTGCGATGAGCTTCATCGCGGCTTCCTTGTTCGGCGCGCCCTTCGGCACCCCAAGGCAGTCCGTGCCGATGACCGACCCCTTGAACGTGTAGTCAGCCGCGCCGCCATCTTTTTTCACGGTCTCTGCCCGGCCGTTCCAGGTAACGACCAAATCCGCCTCGCCATCCTTCAGCAGTTGCGCGGACTGGGCTCCCGAGGTCCACCACACGGCGACATCCGGTTTGATCGCTTCAAGCCGCTTGATGGCGCGCTCCAGCCCTTCCTGCGTGCTGAGCACGGCATAGACGTCCGCCGGCGCCACGCCATCGGAGAGAAGCGCGATCTCGATCGAGTCCTGCGCATTGGCGCGCAATGCGCGGCGGCCCGGGAATTTGGCAACGTCCCAGAACTCGGCCCAGGTCTTCGGCGGCTTCTCGCCATAGGTCTTGGTGTTCCACGACAGGACGGTGCCATAGGAATCGAAGGGATAGCAGTAGTCGGACGCGGCACCCTCCGGCACGGATTTGGGATCGATGATCTTGTAGTCGAGCGGCTCCAGCAGCGATTGAGCGGCTGCCTGGGCGCCTTCCGGCGAGCCGAGGTGGATAATGTCGGTCGCAATTGCCCCCGAGGTGACCTGCATCTTCAAGGCGGCCAGGCCGTCGCTCAGGGTCTCCTCGCGGACATCATGGCCAAGCTCTTTTGCAGCAGGGCCCCACATGGCCTCTTTCATGGCGTTGCCATAATCGCCGCCTGCGGTCGTGATGGTGAGTGTTTGCGCATGGACGGGCACGGCAGCCGAGATGGCGAATGCTGTTAAGGAAATGCGCAGCCAGGACATAGGTTCTCCTCCCCAACTTGAACAAATATTGCCGGAAATGGCTATTTATTTGCAATCGTAACGTTACGATTGCATCTGAATACGCAGGAGTCAAGCTGCTTGCGACGGGCGTTCGGATTGACCGGGAGGTCGAATCCGGTAACGTTATGGCGGTCAGCAAGTCAGCCGGCGCTTTCGCAAAGGAAGTCGGGCGAACAATGGCCAATCTAAAACAGATCGCGGCGGAACTTTCCCTCTCGGTAACCACGGTGTCCCGCGCTCTGAAGGATGGGCCGGAAGTGCAGCCCTCGACCATAGCCCGCGTCAAGGAGGCGGCCAAGCGGGTCGGCTATCTGCCAAATCATCATGGTCGTGCGCTCAAGACCGGTCGAACGCTGACGCTGACGGCCGTACTGCCGATGGAGACCCGAGACCATCTGTCCGATCTGTTGAAGCTGCCTTTGATCGAAGGCATGACGCTGGCGGCGCGGCAAGCCGGTTATAGTCTGTCCATCTATTCCACGACGCCCGACGACGATCCCGTCGAGAGCGTGCAGCGGCAGCTTCAGGCGCGCAGCACGGACGGACTGATCATCACGCGCCTGGTGTCGGGTGATCCGCGCGTCAAGCTGCTGCTGGATCAACGCATGCCATTCGTCGCGTTTGGAAGAACCGACCTGGACACCGCGTATCCTTATGTCGATGTCGACAATGAACAGATTGCCTACGAGGCAACCCGACGGCTCATGGACAAGGGCTGCCGACGCATTGCACTGCAACTTCTGGTTCCTGAGGATCACGGAAGTGCCATGCGTCTTTCCGGCTATGCAAGGGCAATGGCCGAGGCCGGCATTGCGATCGACCAATCGCTGATCGGTCATGGCATGTTCACTATGGAATCGAGCGCAGCCTGGTTCGATCGCTTGCTGGCTTGCTCAGATCCGCCGACAGGCTTGGCATGCGCCAACGAACTCGGCCTTCTGGGGGCGCTGCACGCTCTTGACAAAAGACGTCTTGCGCCGGGGAGCGACGTCCACATCGTCACGCGTGACAGCACACGGCTGGCACGCTTCCTGCCGGCAAAGATCGAAGTTCATTCCGTCGATATGGCGGCTGTCGGACGCAAGCTTGTCGAAGTCCTGGAGAGCCGGATCATCAATCCGCTCGGGCCGGTGGAGACAATTTTGCTCAAGGGTGAATTCGAGCCGGCCGAATAGCCTGTCGCATACTCAACCCCTGATTGTATAAGCCGCATTTCTGTGGCGTCAAAGCGATGCCGCTTTGGCTGTAAAAATGCTCTGGACGTCACTCGGCCGGGGCCGTACCGACCTGGCCGGCGACTTCCTGATCCAGCTCGGCCAGGAAATCCACGATGCGGGCCGCATTGTCGCCAAGGTCGTAGCGGCCGTAACGCGCGGCCGAACGCATGTCGACGGTGACCGCATCGCCATCGTCGGTCACCCGGATAGCGACGTCGGCGGGAAGGCTGAGGATAAAACTCCTGGCCAGGGCGTTGATCGTCACCTCGCTTTGCCCGATCGCACGGGGAAACGGCGCCGCAAGCTGCCAGTCGCGACGACCGAGCACGGTTGCGACTGCTTCCAGGACCCGATCGAAAGGCAGTTGATAGCTGCGACTGGTGACCAGCGGATAGGTCTCGGCCTGCAGGCGCCGCTCGCCCGGGGTCGGTGGCGAAAGCGCGTTCATGTCTGCGGTCCGGGTGCTGGTGTCGAGCGCCGGCGGATCGTCGAAATCCGTCGAGATGTCCCTGAGCGGCGGAGAAGTCGCTGCCCAGTAGGCGGCAATGCCAAAAGGAACAAGCACCAGCAGTGCCAGCACCGCGCCGACGCTGAGGTCGCGACCGCCACGGTCGCCGAAATTCCAGATTCTCGAAAAGGCAAGGCCGGCCAACAGCAGCGCCAAGGCGGCAAGCAGCGCGACAATGCCGAGCACCCAAAGGAAAGCCGGCGTTTCAACAAGCTGATAGCGGTGGCCGACGAGAACGGTCAGCAGCAGAACCGCCGAAAAAGCGCCTGTCCGCCGCGACCAGCCGGCCGCCCTCGACGTCTGTCGCTCGGGAGTTTTCATCATTTTCAGCACTGCTTCACCCCGGACCGGCGCTTAAGCCGTTCAGCGGCGGCTTGTAGGCAAAGGACGTCATGTCAGTCAGTCCGTCGGCAGGCGATAGTCCCTGAACTGCCGGCGCAAGGTTGTCTTCTGGATCTTGCCGGTAGCGGTGTGGGGAATCTCGCCGACGAAGGCGACGTCATCCGGCATCCACCACTTCGCCACCTTGCCGTCCATGAAGGCGAGGATATCCGTCTTGGTCGGCTCGCGGCCCGGCTTGCGGACCACGACAAGCAACGGCCGTTCGCCCCATTTCGAATGTTGGATGCCGATGGCGGCCGCCTCCGCCACATCCGGATGACCGATCGCGAGATTCTCGAGCTCGATGGTCGAGATCCATTCGCCGCCCGACTTGATGACGTCCTTGGCGCGATCGGTGATCTGCATGTAGCCGCCTGGGTCGATATGGGCGACATCGCCGGTATCGAACCAGCCTTCTTCATCGAACTGTTCGGATCCGATGCCGCCATAATAGGCACGCGCGACGGCCGGTCCGCGGACCTTCAGGCGCCCGAATGTCCTGCCGTCCCAAGGCATCTCCTTGTTGTCGTCGTCGGTGACCTTCATTTCGACGCCGAAAGGCGGAAAACCCTGCTTGCCCTGGACGTCGAGCCGGGCTTCGCCCTCAAGCCCGGCATAGCCCGGCTTCATGGTGCACAGCGTGCCGAGCGGCGACATTTCGGTCATGCCCCATGCATGGATGACCTCGACATCGTAATTGCCCTGGAACTTTGCCGTGATCGCACGCGGGCAGGATGAGCCGCCGATAACGACCTTGTTCAGATAGGGAAGTTTCTTGCCGGTCTCCTCCAGGTACTGCAGCAGCATCAACCACACTGTCGGCACGGCGGCGCTGAACGTCACCTTTTCGGTGTCGAGCAACTCGTAGATCGAGGCGCCGTCCATCTTGCAGCCAGGCATGACCAGCTTGGCGCCGATCATCGGGCCGCTCTGGCCAAGGCCCCAGGCGTTGGCGTGGAACATCGGCACAACCGGCAGTATGGTGTCGCGCGAGGAGAGGCCCATCGCATCGGGCATCGCCGCAATCATGGCGTGCAGCACGTTCGAGCGATGGCTGTAGAGGACGCCTTTCGGATCGCCTGTCGTGCCCGAGGTGTAGCACATGCCGGCGGCGGTGTTTTCATCGAACGTCTTCCAGGTGAAGGCGCCGTCGGCTTCGTCAAGCCATTCCTCATAGGCAACAGCATTCGGCAGCGCCGTCTGCGGCATGTGCGCCTTGTCGGTCAGCACGATCACCTTTTTGAGCAATTTGACCGCGCCGGCGATCTTTTCAAGCAGCGGCATGAATGTCAGGTCGACGAAGATCGCCTTGTCCTCGGCATTGTTCATGATCCAGGCGATCTGCTCGGGAAACAGGCGCGGATTAAGCGTGTGATAGATCGCGCCGACACCCATGATGCCGTACCAGGCTTCGATGTGGCGCGCCGTATTCCAGGCCAATGTGGCGATGCGGTCGCCAAGCCCGAAGCCATCACGCTCGAGCCGCTCAGCGACCCGCAAGGCGCGGCGATGAATTTCGACGTAAGTGGTCCGGACGATCGGGCCCTCGATCGAGCGCGACACAATCTCGCGTTCGCCGTGCTGCCTGGCTGCGTTGTCGATAAGCTTGTGGCAAAGCAGCGGCCATTCCTGCATCAGTCCGAGCATTCTTCTCCTCCCATTGGTTTTCGTTCCCCCACTGGTTTTCGCTCCATTGTGGGACGAACACGCGGATTGTCCAGCCATGACCGGGCAGAAGCAGCCCATTGTTCGAAAAGGCAGGAAAAACCGCCACAATCCGGCCATTGTCGACATTAACTTTGATTAATGGTAGGGGTGTGATTGGCGAATGAAAGAGGTTCGCATGGACGCGCAGCTCGACGACAAAGCTCTCGAAGATTCGCTTGCCGAAAGCCTGGCCGATTTGGTGCCGGACGCCAAAACCGTTTCCGAGGACGAATTCGTCGAAGTCGTCGGCGGCGCCCTTGAGGCGGTCGGCGGCACGCTGCTGTTCAAGATGTGCGTTCAGAACGAAGGCGAAAGCCAGCACGTCGCCGCGGCTTGCGTCGGCGATGGCGGCAACCGCCAGTTCCTGCTTCTTACCTTGCCGACCGGCGGTGGTGCGCTCAAGGTCGAAACCGCATCGCGAAGCACAAATCCTGTCGCCGGTATCGCCGCCGCCTATGCCGGGCTGATGGACGCCTTTCAGGCTGCCGCCTGATCGGTTATCAGCCTGATAGGGTCATCGGCCCTGGTCGGTCATAGCCAAGCTCGATTTGACGAGAGATCCTTCAACGCCTAAAGGCGATGGAGCCCCCGCATTCGACAACGACCTTGCGTAGCGCGCACGCCCTACACACCTTAAGGTCGTGCAAGGAGAACCGTCATGGACCAGTCCGCCAATCCGTCACCCGGCTTTCAGCGCAACCCCGATAAAGTCATTACCATCGAGCCGTACAGCGGAACTGTGACCGTACGCGCCGGCGACGCGGTCATTGCCTCGTCCAGGAGGGCCAAGCTGTTGACCGAATCCCCCTACCCCGGGATCCTCTACATTCCATTCGAAGACATCGATTTCGACCAGCTTCGCAAGACGGACTCGTCGACTCATTGCCCGTTCAAGGGCGATGCGAGCTATTGGAGCGTGCTGCCTGCCGCGGAAGCAGGCAAGGATGCGATGTGGGCCTATGAGCGGCCTTTCGACGAGATGATCGCAATCCGCGATCACGGCGCGTTCTATCCCAACAAGGTGACGGTCGAAGCCAAACCAGCCTGAGCCGGGCCAGCCTGAGTTGGGCCAGCCTGAGCAGGGACGGCTCGCGGCCTGTCCCGCCGATCATTGGGTGGCACGGCCATGGCCGACGTCGGCCCTTACCCGCGATCGTTCCTTGCAGCCTGCACCGCCGCCTGCGCGGCAGCCAGCCTGGCGATCGGCACGCGATAGGGCGAGCACGACACGTAGTCGAGGCCGATCTCCTCGCAGAAATGGATCGACGCCGGATCGCCGCCATGTTCGCCGCAGATACCGAGCTTGATATCCGGCCGCGTTGCCCTGCCTTTTTCGGCCGCCATCCGCACCAGTTCGCCGACGCCCTCGATGTCGAGCGACACGAACGGATCCTGCTCGATGATGCCCTTCTGGCGATAGGTCTCCAAGAACGAGGCCGCATCGTCGCGTGAGATGCCAAAAGTGGTCTGGGTCAGATCGTTGGTGCCGAAAGAGAAGAATTCGGCCGCCTCGGCGATGACGTTTGCGCGGATCGCGGCGCGCGGCAGTTCGATCATCGTGCCGGTAAGATAGGTGATCTTGACGCCGGTTTCCTCCATCACGCTCTTGGCGACGGCATCGATCCGCGCCTTGACGTAGTCGAGTTCCTTCACCAGGCCGACCAGCGGCACCATGATTTCCGGGACCACCAGCGCGCCGGCCTTCCTGCCGGCTTCGACGGCGGCCTCGAAAATGGCGCGCGCCTGCATCTCGGCGATTTCGGGATAGGAAACCGCAAGCCGGCAGCCGCGATGGCCAAGCATCGGGTTGAATTCGTGCAGGGCTTCGGTGCGCTGCCTGAGCTTGTCGGGCGACAGGTTCATGGCGGCGGCGACTTCGGCCACCTCTTCCTCGGTCTTGGGCAGGAATTCGTGCAGCGGCGGATCGAGCAAGCGGATCGTCACCGGCAGGCCGGCCATGATCTCGAACAATTCGAGGAAATCCGAGCGCTGCATGGGCAAGAGTTTTGCGAGCGCCGTTCGCCGGCCCTTTTCCGTGTCGGCCAGGATCATCTCGCGCATGGCAACGATGCGGTCGCCCTCGAAGAACATGTGCTCGGTGCGGCAAAGCCCGATGCCTTCGGCGCCGAAGGAACGCGCCATGCGCGCGTCGAGCGGCGTTTCGGCGTTGGTGCGCACCTTCATGCGGCGCACGGCATCGGCCCATTCCATGATGGCGGCGAAATCGCCCGAGAGCTCCGGCTGCAGCATCGGTACGGCGCCTTTCAGCACCTGGCCGTTGCCGCCGTCGATGGTGATGATATCGCCCTTGCGGAACGTCGATCCCATCGCCATCAGGGTGCCGGCCCTGTAGTCGACGCGCAGCGAGCCGGCGCCCGACACACAGGGCTTGCCCATGCCGCGCGCCACCACCGCAGCGTGGCTGGTCATGCCGCCACGCGTGGTCAGGATGCCTTCCGCCGCATGCATGCCGTGGATGTCCTCGGGACTGGTCTCGATGCGCACGAGGATCGCCTTGCGGCCTTGCGTCTTGAGCTCCTCGGCATCGTTGGAGGAAAAGACGATCTCGCCGGTGGCTGCACCCGGAGATGCGGGCAGACCGATGCCGATGACATCGCGTGCCGCCTTCGGATCGATGGTCGGATGCAGCAACTGGTCGAGCGAGGCCGGATCGATGCGGGCGACGGCCTCCTCCTTTGAAATGAGCTTGTCGCGCGCCATTTCGACGGCGATTTTGAGCGCCGCCTTGGCGGTGCGCTTGCCGGACCTCGTCTGCAGCATCCACAATTTGCCGCGCTCGATGGTGAATTCGAGATCCTGCATGTCGCGGTAGTGCTTTTCCAGACGGTCGGAGATGGTGACGAAAGACTGGAACGCTTCCGGCATCAGCTTCTGCAGCGACGGCTTGTCGGAGCCGGCAGCAATGCGCGCCGCCTCGGTGATGTTTTGCGGCGTGCGGATGCCGGCGACGACATCCTCGCCCTGCGCATTCACCAGGAACTCGCCATAGAGCATCTTTTCGCCGGTCGACGGATTGCGGGTGAAGGCGACGCCGGTGGCCGAGGTCTCGCCCATATTGCCGAAGACCATGGCCTGGACGTTGACCGCGGTGCCCCAGCTTTCGGGAATGTCGTGCAGGCGCCGGTAGGTGATGGCGCGGTTGTTCATCCAGCTCGAAAACACGGCGCCGATCGCACCCCAGAGCTGCTCGTTCGGATCTTGCGGAAACGGTTTGCCGAGTTCCTCCTCGACCTTGGCCTTGTAGAGCGCGATCACGCCCTGCCATTCGATGGCGCTCAGTTCGGTATCGAGTTCATGGCCGAGGCCGCCCTTTTGGTCTTCGAGGATTTCCTCGAACACCTCATGGTCGAGGCCCATGACGACATCGGAATACATCTGGATGAAACGCCGGTAGCTGTCATAGGCAAAGCGGGCGTCGCCTGAATCGGCGGCCAGTGCCTCGACCGTCTCGTCGTTCAGGCCGAGATTGAGCACGGTGTCCATCATGCCGGGCATCGAAGCGCGGGCACCGGAACGCACCGACACCAAAAGCAGTTTCGAGGGATCGCCGAAGCGGCGCCCGGTCAGCCGGCCGATATGATCCAATGCGACCGCGACATCTGCTTCCAGCGAGGCCGGGTAGGTGCGGCCGTTGGCGTAGTAGGCGTTGCAGACCTCGGTGGTGATGGTGAACCCCGGCGGCACCGGCAGGCCCAGGCTGCACATTTCGGCCAGATTGGCGCCCTTGCCGCCCAGCAGGTTCCTGTCGCCGGCACGGCCTTCTGCAGCGCCGTCGCCAAAGGTGTAGACCCATTTGGTCATGCTTGCTCTCCGGTTGCAGGAGATTGAAAAGATTGACGAAGCCGAAGTTCCGCCGTGTCCCTGCACGAGCGATATGATGCTGCAGTGCGAAAGGCAAGCCGTCGGCAAGCCAGCCGGCTTCTACAATCGATTAAGAAAAAGCGATGACAAAAAGACTTGCGGCTTGGGCGGCCAGTTGAAGAGCACAAAACAGGAACCATGGTAACGCCATGTGACTGAGAACTCGATTACCTGAAACTGCCGGCGACTGGTGGAACGCTGGACAGGCTCAAGGCGACAGCAGACAATGATGCGAACGCTGCGGGAACCAGTGGATCAGTTCCGCGCCTCGCTATTCTCGGCATTGAGCTTTCCGTCGGCTCGTCCTATAAGGCCGCGCGCAGCGGGCATGTTCTGACTGTTGGGGCGTAGCCAAGTGGTAAGGCATCGGTTTTTGGTACCGACAATCCCAGGTTCGAATCCTGGCGCCCCAGCCATCATTATTTTATATGGCAAAATCAGCTACTTACAGAGATTTCAATTTCCTGATGTAGGGCACTCTAGGTCACCTGCTTAGGTGCCATTCGACCGCGCCGGGATCAGCGGGAACGCCCTCGATAAAATCGCCATTGAGAGGCTGGAACTGCATATGGATTTCGCTAAGTGGTGTCGCCCAGACCTTGCCGCTTTTCCAGTCCGCGACACGGTAGAGAACGGCGCTGCTCCGCCTAATAGTTTAAAGCTGCCGTTGATCAAAGGGAGATCAGAATGCGTGCAGTCGTCGTATTGGGTTTAATTATTTGCGCCGGCACTGCACGGGCTAGCGAATTAGAGGCTCTTCTCAGCGAGAAATTGGAGGCTGCTTAGTCATTCCGGTCGATATCGCGACGCCGTTCAAAGTGACTTTTAAGGTCACGCTGGATAAAGTCGACAAGGCACAGACTGTTGCTGTGGTCGCATACGAGCCTCACTCAGAGTCGATGGCGAAGGCCGCTCCGATCCTTGCACGAGGCGTGAAACGGTGTTGGCCGCCGGGAATCAAAACAAATCCAGTTCGATTCACATTTTCGATGGACGAATAGAACCCAGAATTTCCGTGCTTGTATGCAATTAATGGCTATGAGCCGAGAAATTTTCAGCTTGTCCACCAAATAAACTGTTCGCCCATCGAGGTCCGCAACTGAGCTTTAGTGGTCATGCCCGCTGGCGCCGATTGGCGAAATTTTGAATCAGGCCAAGCTATGATAACGGGTGATTAGTAGGGCGAGTTGACTGCAAGAAGAGGGGAAACATTTGAGCCGCATTTTGGTAACGGTCATCGCAGGAATCTGCTTCACAATATCGACAGCTTCGGCCGGGCAGTTAGAGCAAAACATCAATTACTTGGCACGTATGGCAGATGGCAAATTGCATCGGGCTGCAGAAATTTCAGGTAACATCTATGGCATATTGAAAAGGTGCCCGGCGCTGAGACCAAGCGAATTTGGAAAAGCCGTGATGGCTGTCCCCCTCCTTTTGAAGGAGGGGCTAGATAAACACTTGACGCCTCCCGCTAAATTCGAGCGGGCGTGCATGTGCTCGATCTTTGTCGGCTAGGGGTCCAAAGAGACTTTGATCTGTGATAGTCACTTTGCCGTAATTAATTGCATCTCCGTAGATAGAACGGCCTAGATCTACTTCTCCGGGTGTCAAGTGACGTTCTGAGATTGGGTAATATCCTCTTAAGACTATTAAGAACGACGAAGGCAATGGTTCGGGCGGTACGTGGTCGGGACTGCGTCCCAGGCTTTACTGTATTCGGAAAAGCGTGGAATGAGTCCCAATTTGATGGCCTCAGCGACACATCTGTCGCCAGTAGCCGAGGAGTTTGCCTGAGAAAGGCAATTTTCCAACATTGTCATTAAAACTGGAGGGGGAGCCTTGATTGAGCTATAACTGATCCGGCCAGAGCGAATGGATACAACCGTTACGTCGCCCTTCCTCCATCTAGCGGAGTCAAAGATGTAGTGAAGATTGCTCTTGTCAGGATGTTTTGACGCTGTCGCACCGTAGATCGTCATGACAAGCACATTGGCAAATGACTTATCTCCCGGATCGACTTTCATATCCGAATCCGAGGCAGGTATCTCGAGCCTTCCCCCAAGTTCAAAGGCAAGCTCTGAAAGCGCTTCGCCATCGCCTTCTCGCGCCATTGGCCAAAGCAGCGCCCACTGCTTTTCACATTGGTTATCGAAGTAGGCCTCTGCGGCAAGCTTAAGACGCTCCTCACGGGTCAAAGTCGACGTCGCGCCTGATTTACCTATGAGATCGCATCCGCAGATAAGAAAAGAGACCAGAAGACCGCAACATACTTTAACTATAATTCGAGTTGTTACTACCAATGATTGGATTGTTTTTTGCCAACAAAGGCGGCATTCGAGGAAATTTGTTTCTCTAAAGCCAAAAGGCAAAAAGATAAGTAGACGAATAATATGTATGTATATTAAAAAAATCGTGCATACATTGAAAAAAATAAATGACAGAATTGTTATATCCTTTCGGGCTTTATGACTCGTTGAACGTTTGCGCAGATGCTGCCTGTTACCGCTCATGAAACGCCTCATCCGTCATCTCCATTAGCGGATCAAGTAGGAACTAGATCACCCGCCGATTGCCAGTCTTGACCTCCGCCGTCACCGACATGCCCGGGGTCAGAACAACGTCCTTGCCTTCGACACGGATCGACGTCTCATTAAGCGCGCACCGGAAACACCAGCGGTCCGGCGGCATCGCGCGCAGTCTCTTCCTTGGGCGCTGAGGCCTGCGGCGCGCCGGCGGGGCACTTGGGGTAGATCGGCCGTCACCACTGCCTTCGCTAACCGCCACCGTTGCAGGAGCGAGCGGTGCGCCAAAGCTGCCAATCTCCCCCCTTGTGGGGGAGATGTCCGGCAGGACAGAGGGGGGCGCGAAGGATCACGACAGATCAGTATTTATCCTGAGCCGCTGCATTCTTCGGTTGATGTCACGGGATGGGATCCATTCCGTTACATCAGAGCGTCACGACGGCGCAGCACCTTTGATGGCAGAGGGACAGCGCCCCTGGACAGCGCCCCCCTCTGTCCTGCCGGACATCTCCCCCACTTGGGGGGAGATCGGCCGTCACCACCGCCTTCGCTAACCGCGACTGTCGCAAGAGCGATCCGTCCGCCGCCTATCAGTTCATTGGCCAAACCATCATAAGCATCGGCACGGCAACAATGACGACGAGGAACGACAGTGGCAGTCCCAGGCGTGGATAGTCGCTGAAACGGTAGCCGCCCGGCCCCATGACGAGCGTGTTGCACTGGTGGCCGATCGGGGTGAGAAAATCGCAGCCGGCGCCAATGGCGACTGCCATCAGAAATGCTTCCGGCCTGTAGCCGAGATCGCCGGCAAACGCGGCGGCGATGGGCGCCATGACCAGAACGGTGGCGGCATTGTTGAGGAATGGCGTAACGGCCATGGCGGCGACAAGGATGAGCATCAATGCGCCGGGCGCCGGCAGAACGGTCCCCAGTCTGGCAAGCTCGCCGGCGATGACCCCTGTCGCCCCGGTGCTGCGCAGCGAATCGCTGACTGGAATGAGAACGGCGAGCATGACGAGGATTGGACCATCCAGCGATTGGTAGACGTCGCGGACCGGGATGACCTTGAAAAGCACCATCGCGACCGCGGCCGCAAAGAAAGCAACGGAGACCGGGAGCAGCCCGAACGCAGTCGCCAGCATGGCGAGAGCAAGGATGATTACCGGCACGATACCCTTGCGGACGCTGCCAAGCAGGATAGCCCTTTCTGCCAGCGGCAGGCAGCCGAGTTCACGCAGTACATCGGGTATCGTCGCTGCATTGCCCTGCAGCACGACGACGTCGCCCAGCCTCAGCTGGACTTCGGCCAGCCTGCGGTCGAGGCGCTCGCCGTGACGGCTGACGGCCAGGAGGTTGACATTGAAGCGGTGATAGAGGGCAAGGCGCTGGGCCGTCCAGCCGATCAAAGGCGAGCTTTCACCGATGACGGCTTCGATGGCGACCATCTCGCTGGCCGTGACGTCACCGCCGACCCTGTTGCCGGTAACGCTGAGCTTGCCCTGGGAGACAAGGCGATCCAGCGCCCCTGGGTCGCCCTCGAGCAGCAGAATGTCGTTCAGTTTGAGGACGACGTCGGGCAGTGGCGTCATCCGCATGGTCCGGTTGCGCAGGATCGACGTCACGATGGCATCGCCGCCGGAAAGCTTCATGAGGTCTGCGACGGTTTTGCCGAGCACAGTGGAATCGCGGACAATTTTGGCCTCTGTCAGGTAATTCTTGATGTCGATGGCTTCATTCACCGACCCGCCGAGCTTTTCGCGCACCGGCAGCAGCCAATAGAAAAGCACCAGGAAGATCGTTCCGGCGGCGGCCAGCGCGGCTCCAACAGGCGTGAAGTCGAACATTGTGAAGGCGGCGCCGGTCAGTTCCTCCCGCACACGGGACACGACGACATTGGGAGATGTCCCCACCTGCGTCATGAGTCCACCGAGCAGCGACCCGAACGCCATAGGCATCAGGAATATCGACGGTGAAACGCTCGACCGGCGCGCGAACTGGAAGGCTATCGGGATCATGATCGCGAGCGCACCGATATTCTTTACAAAGGCAGACAGGATCGTGACCACGATGACCAGCAGCGCCAGTTGCGAGCGAACGCCCGACAGGTTCGGAGCGAAACGCCTGATGGCGACTTCCATGATGCCCGAGCGTGCTATGCCGGCGCTCACCAGCAGGGCACTGCCGACAATGACCACGATATCGTCGCTGAACCCGCTGAAGGCTTCGTCAAAAGGCACGATGCCGATCGCGAGGGCTAGCAACAGTGCCGCGGCTGCAACCAGATCATATCGATACCGACCCCACACGAGCGCCGCCATCATTATGAAGATAACGGCGAACGACAGGATTTGCGGCGTAGTCATGTCTTCGGATGCCCCGCCGCTTATGCGGCTGATCAGAACGGCCAAACCGCCGTTTTGTTGCTTTTGCTGGTCACGGTTTTGCTAGCACGGTTCCGTGCTTGCCAATAAGCCCGTGTCGATCAATGTTCCCGACTTTCGCAGCCATGGTCCTGGGGTGGCGCCTTTCAACCTGGCCGGCGCCTGGCCGTTCCGACTTTATAGCGATAGCCGTCATTCTCGCTAGTGCGCGCTGCGCCATGTTCGGCCGCGATCGACCCGCCGCTCTCCGCAACCATGCGATACACCGCCTCCACCCCGCCGACGATGTGATCGCGCGTGCGCACATAGTCGACGCAGGAGTCCCGCATCGTCCACAGCGATTGGAACTCGCGCGGCGACTGCGAGACCACCGCATCCTCGGCACTTCCAGCCCTTCCATGAGGCTCGCCGAAAAGCGTTCGATGGCCTAAAGCTAGTCGAATTGACGGCCGTGCAAGGGAGAGAACACAGATGACCGCGCCCGCCATAAGCCGCTTCCCCGTTCCCGAGATCGCCGGCCTTCCCGACGACATCCGCGAACGGATACTCGCCGTGCAGGAGAAGTCGGGATTCGTGCCCAACGTCTTCCTCGTGCTTGCGCATCGGCCGGACGAGTTCCGCGCCTTCTTCGCCTATCACGACGCGCTGATGGACAAGCCCGGCCCGATCACCAAGGCCGAGCGGGAGATGATCGTCGTGGCCACGAGCAATGCCAATCAGTGCCAGTACTGCGTGGTCGCCCATGGCGCGATCCTGCGCATTCGCGCAAAGAACCCGCTGATCGCCGATCAGGTGGCCACCAACTACCGCAAGGCCGACATCACCCCGCGCCAGTTGGCGATGCTCGATTTCGCCATGAAGGTTTCCGCGCGCGCCTACGAGGTCGGCGACGCGGACATCGCGGACCTCAAGATGCATGGCTTCACCGACGAGGACGCCTGGGACATCGCGGCCATCGCCGCCTTCTTCGCCATGTCAAACCGGCTGGCCAACGTCACCAGCATGAGGCCGAACGACGAGTTCTACGCGATGGGGCGCTGACCATGCCGAAGGGATACAAGGACCTGCTGGCCGACGCCGATGCGGTCGTCCGCTCGGTCGAGGCAGCGGACATGGCGACCATTCCCGACGGCGTTGTCATGGTCGACATCCGGGATCCGCGGGAACTGGAGCGCGAGGGCATGATCCCCGGCGCGTTCCATGCGCCGCGCGGCATGCTCGAATTCTGGATCGACCCGGAAAGCCCCTACCACAAGCCGAGATTCGCCGAGCCCAGGACCTTTGTGTTTTACTGCGCGTCCGGCTGGCGCTCGCTGCTCGCCGCCAAGGTCGCGCAGGAGATGGGACTTGACGCGCGCAGCCTGCGCGGCGGCTTCTCGGAGTGGAAGAAGCGCGGCAATATCGTCGCCGAGAAACCGAGGAAGGACAGCTAGGCTCGACGACCGGCTCCGTCGCTTGCCACTGGGAATGCGGGCGATCAAGGCGCGCGATCGGTCAGCGCGCTTGCACCTTCCTCCGCGGCGCAATGTGCGCAGCAGTAGATGATGTCATCTTGTTCGACACCATGTCCGATGATCCGGCACCCGCAATGCGGGCAGAGCGGCGCAAGTTTCTGGATCGCGCATTCGAAGCTGTCGAACGTATAGCTTTCCTCAGCCAGCGTCACTTCGAAAGCCTTGTCGTAGTCATTCCCGCATTGATCGCATCTGGCCATGGTTCTTTTCCTTCTTCTTCATTGGTTCAAGCTCGTCCAACCCGCCGCATGGCGATAGGTTCCCATCAGGAAGTCCTGCTAAGCAGGAGACGGACCCGAGCAGCTTCACGCGCGCCGTTCGATCAAGCGGATCACCTCCTCGATGTCGCGCGGCGCGATGTCGAGTTCCTTCAGGCCCGGCGCGCCGATTGCGGCCACATTGTCGTGCCGCATAAGATCGACCTGGTTGCGCGTTATCGGCGTTCCCGGAAGGAGTTCCGCGACGCCGGCCAAGGCGTCCCACGCCGCAAACGGCACCGGCATCAGCCTGATGTGGGTATCGAGCTGTCGGGCGATCTGGCGCAGCAGTTCCTTATAGGTGTAGATGCGCGGGCCGCCGAATTCGAATATCGATGAGCCCTTGTGGTTTCGCCCGCCGACCAGCCGGCTGACTGCGTCTGCGACGTCTTCCACATAGACCGGCTGAAGCCGTGTGCCGCCATCGCCGAACAGCGGATAAACCGGCAGCAGACGTATCAGCCTGACAATCGTCGTGAGGAAAACGTCGTCAGGTCCCGTCATGACGGCGGGACGCACAATGATGGCGCCGGGAAATGCGCTCGCCACCGCCTCTTCTCCGCGCCCACGTGCCCTGATGTAGTTCGAATCCGATTGAGGATCGGAGCCGATCCCCGAAATCTGGACGAACCGGTCGACCTCGCCAGCGCGCGACGCGGCGGCAAGTTCAGCTGCGGCTTCCACATGCACGCGCTCAAACGTCTGGGCGCCCTGCTCGACGTAGAGACTGACGGCGTTCACGATCGCTTGTGATCCGTCAATGGCCGTCCCGATCGAGGACGCATCCAATATGTCCGCCTCGACGGCTTCGGGCGGCCTTGCCGTCGAGGAAAAAACCTGGCCCACCCGAGCCGGGTGGCGGGATGCGGCGCGGACCGTGAAACCCCTTTCCAGGAGCCGCTTCACGATCCGGCGCCCGAGAAAACCTGTCCCGCCGAACACAGTAACGATCCGTTCTGTGTTGAGATCGTCAGGATCCATTTGCCTCGCCATCCCTTGGCTTTGCGTGCCCGCCGAGCGCCTGCCGCAAGGATCGCCTCTGGCCGGCGTATAACCCAGCCCCTTCGAACATCGGGACGGTTGGAGAACAACGCAGGAACGTTTTTTGTTCCAGTCGGCGCCAGGTTCGATCGAGAGACGGCCGATGTCGCTGTGGGCGCGAGTGTTCGACGCTGGGTTGCCATGCTGTCCGTCTCATCCCCAGCCTCCATCCGCTGGTAATAAAACCGGACAACTCACGTGCTACCTAATCCGGACAACTCATCTGCTTACGACACATGTCGTTCGGCCCCCACTTGCCTCGCTTTGGCTGCTCCTGTATGAAAACCGCCATGACCAACCGCGCCACCTCCGTCGCTTCCCGTCAGACCGGCTTTGCTGGCGAGACCGTGCGCGCGCTTGCTTCCGCTCTGCTGCTGCTCGGCCTTATCGGCGATCGCCGGGTTCGCTGAAGGAGCGCCCGGCGGTCGAACCGCCGCTCACGCGCATGCTCCTTGGCCAGTCTCAAAATTGGGCCAGTCCCAAAATTGGCAAGTCACATCTAGCGAATGAACATCTGGTAAAGGCGCCGCTCGGCACCAAATCCGCCTGAAGGCGGATCCCGCGAGCCGCCGGGAGAGACGACAATGAACGCACGAGAAGAGATCCGCTCAGACAGCGGGGAGATGGGCCAGGATGCCCGGGCCATGCCGGGGGCAGCCCGAGGCATGCCGGAGGCAGCCCGCAAATACCAACCCTACCCGACCGTCGGTCTCACCGACCGCGTGTGGCCTTCGAAAGTCATCGACAAGGCCCCGATCTGGTGCTCGGTCGACCTGCGCGACGGCAACCAGGCGCTGATCGATCCGATGGGCCACGAGCGCAAGGCGCGCATGTTCACCCTGCTCCTCGACATGGGCTTCAAGGAGATCGAGATCGGCTTCCCGTCGGCCTCGCAGACCGACTTCGATTTCGCCCGCTGGTGCATCGAAGAGGGCAATGTATCAGACGATGTCTCGCTGCAGGTGCTGGTGCAGTGCCGGCCGGAACTGATCACCCGCACTTTCGAGGCGCTGCAGGGCGCCACCAACCCGATCGTGCATTTCTACAATTCGACCAGCGAACTGCAGCGCCGCGTCGTCTTCGAGAAGGACGTCGCCGGCATCAGGCGGATCGCCACCGATGCGGCCAAGATGATCACCGACATGGCAGCGAAGGCCGGCGGCTTCTATCGTTTCGAATACTCGCCGGAGAGCTTTACCGGCACCGAGCTCGAAGTGGCGCTGGAAATCTGCAACGCCGTCACCGAAATCATGAAGCCGACGCCGGAAAACAAGCTGATCATCAACCTGCCGTCCACGGTCGAGATGTCGACACCCAACATCTATGCCGATCGCATCGAATGGATGTGCCGCAATCTCGACAGCCGCGAGAACCTGCTCATCTCGCTGCATCCGCACAATGACCGCGGCACCGGGATCGCCACCACCGAACTCGGCCTGATGGCGGGCGCGGACCGCGTCGAAGGCACGCTGTTCGGCAATGGCGAGCGCACCGGCAATGTCGACATCGTCACGCTGGCGCTCAACATGTACACGCAAGGCGTCGATCCCGAGCTCGACTGCTCCGACATCAACCGGATGAAGGACGTCTACGAATATTCGAACCAGTTGAAGATCCCCGAGCGGCATCCCTATGTCGGCGAGCTCGTCTACACTGCCTTTTCCGGCTCGCACCAAGATGCCATCAACAAGGGCATGAAGGCGTTGCGCAAGGCCAACACGCCGTACTGGGAAGTGCCCTATCTGCCGATCGACCCGGCCGATGTCGGGCGCAACTACGAGGCGATCATCCGCATCAACTCGCAGTCCGGCAAGGGCGGCATCGCCTATGTGCTGCAGGCGGACTACGGCCTCAATCTGCCGCGCAACCTGCAGATCGAGTTCAGTCAAGCGATCCAGGCGATCACCGACGCCGAAGGCAAGGAGGTGCCGGCCAAGCGCATCTACGAGCGCTTTCTCGAAACCTACGTCGATCAGCCCGACGCGCGGCTGAAATTCCTCGACCACCACACTTATCCCGACATCGAGATCAAGGGGCGGCGCGCGGTGGAGGCGATCATCCTCGACAGCGGCAAGGAGGTGACGATATCAGGCTCCGGAACCGGCCCGATCGACGGCTTTGTCGACGCGCTGTCGCGCCATGTCGGCGTGCCGATGTCGGTGCTCGACTATTCGGAGCACTCCATGCAGCGCGGCTCGAATGCCTCGGCCATCTCCTATGTCGAGATGGAGCATCCCGGCGGCAAGCTGTTCGGCGCCGGCATCAACACCAATATCGTCGCCGCTTCGCTGGAAGCGGTGGTTTCCGCCGCCAATCGCATCGTCGGCCGGAAGGTCGACTAGAGCAATCCCAGGAAAAGTGCGTAGCGGTTCTCCGTCCGGAATTGCGTAAAACTAATGCTTGATGCATGTCGCGCAAAAGCATGCCCTCGGGCTTGAACCGAGGGTGTGCAGCGGTTTTGCGATAACGACATGCATAAAACAACAACCTAAAGCGCGTCGCGTGAGGCCGGTCAAATGCGACGCGCTTTAGAGCGGTTCGGCGGTTCTATCAAAAAGCTGAACCGCTCCAGACCAGATGCCGAAAGCTATGAGCTGGAGCAAGATGAGCCCGGATGGTATCATCCTGCTCCAGTCTTTCGCACCATTAACCACCGGAAGATTATCCGGTGTGGTACGCGATCGCATAATGGATGCATGCTTGTAAGGCAGTGCAGGCGCTATATGATTGCGTCTTAACCTGTGCCGACTTCGAGAGGATCGACACTTGCAGCATGCCACGCCTGCCGCCCCCGCAGTGCGCGAGACGCTGGAGCGATTGCTAGCCAGCGAAACGTTCGGGAGATCCGAACGAGCGCGTAAGCTGCTTCGCTATCTGGTCGAGCGCGAGCAGGCAGGCGAAGCCGACAAGCTCAAGGGCTTTTCCATCGCGATGGATGTTTTCGGCAAGGACGGCGATTTCGATCCGTCGACCGACGCCGTGGTGCGGGTGCAGGCGGGCAGGCTGCGCGAGCTTCTCCAGCATTATTTTGCCAATGAGGGTGTTGCCGAGCCGATCCGCATTGCCATTCCGCGTGGCGGCTATGTTCCATCCTATGAACTCAACGCGATCCGCCTGCCGGTCGAGCCGGATCCAGAGAAACACACCGAGGCGGCGGCCACCTTGCCGGAATCGCCCGAAGAACCCGGCATGGCCGCACCTGCCGCATCGTTGATGTCCCCCGTCGTTCGCCAGCCGGCACCCTCGCTGCTGCGCCATCTCCAGTTCTTCTGGCTGGCGATCGCTCTGGTCATCGCCATGCTGGGCGTGCTGATCCTTCGTCAGGGAGGCAGCGCATTGCTGGCGGGAAGCGATGCCGCGCCGACGATTGAAAATGCGGTGGCAACCGGCAGCATTGCGCCATGGGCTCCGGCTGAAAGCCTTCCGCTCGTCTACATTGCGGTGAAAACCAACAGTGCCGAGGCTGCCCGCGTCGCCGCATCGCTGCGCGCCGGCCTCAGCCGCTTCGACACGGTCAGCTTCATCGGTCGCGATGCTGACGGCCAGCCCGATCCGGTCGCCGATGCGATCAGCTTCGTATTCGATGTCTTGCCGGGGCCAACGGCAGGCGATGTCACGCTGGAGCTTCAAAGCGTGGCGACCGGGCGGGTCCTGCTGTCACGCAACTTGACTGCCGCCGACAGCACACCCTCCACCGTCGAGGATAGTGTCGCCGGCATTTTGAGTTCGGCCGTTCCCGCCTCTGGCGCGATCTACAACTATATCGAACAGAGCGGCCTTCAGACCGGCCTGACGGAATGTCTGCTGCTCAACGACAAATACTATCTCGACCAGGGCGCCAAAACCCATGAGGCTGCCTATCGCTGCCTCGAAATCTTGGTCGATCGGGATGCGAAATCGTCGCTCGTCTTTTCGGAGCTGGCGACCCTGCATCTCGAGGCGGGCACAGATCACTACGCCTATCCAGCCGGCGCAACGATCGAACAGGCGATGTCGCTGGCCCGTCGCGCCGTGCAGATGGGGCCGACCAGCCCCTATGCCCACCGTGCCTATGGCTATCTCAATTCCCGCCTCGGCAATTCGGAGGAATCGATCCGCTGGATGCGCAAGGCCTACGACCTCAACCCTTACGACCTCAGCATGGCGGCAGCTTACGCCTACGGGCTGATTTTCGCCGGCAGGTACAGGGAGGGAACGCCGATCCTTGCTCAAGCCGCCGAAACCTCCAGCGCCCATCCGACCTGGTGGGATTACGGGCTTTTCGTCGGCCAGTTCATGGCTGGCGATATGAACAAGGCCGCGCTTGCCAGCGATGCGTTGCAGGCGACGCCGACGAAATCGCACTATCTGGCAGCGCGGCTGATCACTGCCAAGGCCGCCGGCCGCGATCAACTGGCGCACGAACTTCTGGACGAGTTGACTGTCAAGTTCCCGAAATTCGCCGCCGATCCGCGCGCGGCTTTTGTCGAGCGGAGATACCCCGCAGATCTGACCGAGCGGCTGGTCGAGGCTTTGCGTGCCGCCGGGCTCAGCAATGCCAGCTAGTCCTTGCGACCAGAACGGCCGATCGCGAAAATTTACTGGCCATCGAACCTAGTACAAGACGCAATCCCGCCACATCCGAATTCGCGTAAAACCATAGAATTTCATGATTTCATCGCTTTACGCTGCCGAACGGGGCGCCGGCCCGAAGACGGTTGTATTTCTGCATGGCTTCGGCGGTTGCCACGGCGACTGGCACGAGGTGATTTCGACACTGGCACCTGATTCACGGACGCTGGCCTATGATCTTCCGGGCCATGGGCTGTCCCTCGATTTCCCGGGTGGCGGTCCGGCCAAGGCGGCCGCCCGGGCTGTTCTGGCAGACCTCGCCGCACGCAGACTCAGGAGGGTGCATCTCGTCGGCCATTCGATGGGCGGGGCGGCGGCTGTGCTGATGGCACTGGCCGAACCCGCAAAGATAGCCTCGCTGACGCTTCTGGCGCCGGGCGGGTTTGGCACTGAGATCAATGGCCCGCTGTTGCGCCGTTACGCCGCAGCAGCCGGCAAAAGTGAAATTCGCGCCTGCCTCGCCGCCATGTCCGGACCGCAAAGCCGGCCCTCGGAGCGCATCGTGGATGTGCTTGGCGCAATGCGTGCGCGTCCCGGCCAGTTGCACAAACTTGTCGAGATCGCAGCCGCCATGACCAAGGACGATCGGCAGGGCGTCATCCCGCGCGAACGGCTCGAAACCCTGGCTATGCCGGTGATTGTGGTCTGGGGGACCGATGACGCGGTGCTGCCCTTCAGCCAGGCCGATGGTCTGCCGGCGCATTTCCACCTGCACAATGTGTTGCAGGCCGGCCATATGCTGGTCGAGGAAGCGCCCGGCCTGATCGCCGAGATCGTCCGCCACAACATGAAACGCCGCAGCAGGCCACTTCGTCCAAACTCCGCTCCCGCAGCGGGCTGATCCCTGTCAAAGCGCGGCTTCGGGCCGGATTTTGCAAGCCGCCTATCGATCTCACAAGTGCATTTTGCTGCATTTTGCCAGCGACTGTGTTAATTCGGTGTTAACCAAACCCGCGAGGCAACGCCGATGAAGGATGCAGCCGAGACCATAAGCCAGGCCGATCAGTCGCGAAATTTGTCCGACGCCATCCGCGACGTGAAAAACGCCTTCGCCGACCGCGACGACGTCGTGGTCGACATGCGCGAGGCGCATCGCATGCGGCTGGAATTGCTTGCCGCCGAACTCGCGCCGATCTTCGCCGACGTGCCCGCCGACATGGACAATTTCGACTTCGCCGTCTCGTCTGGGCTGCAGCCGCGGCTCTGGATCGACGCCGTCAGCCATGTCGCCATGGGGCGCGACCGCCGCACCTATCGTTTCCTCAAGGACACGCGCATCGGCCGCGTGGTGCTCGCCGAATCGACCGAGATGAAACCGGTTGCCGATCAGGTGACGCGCTACGTCGCGGAGCGCGTCATCGAACGCCAGAGAATGCTGGAAGGCGGGGTCGAGCAGGCTGTCGCCGGCCTGAAACGTGCCTTGGTCCCGGAAGCCGAGCCGCCGCTGCGATCCGTCAAGCGCCGCAAGCGTTGGTCAGCCTTTCTCTCCGGTCTCGGCCTGATCGCTGCCGGCGCCCTGGTCGGGCTGGCGGTATCGATCGTGTTGTTCTGGGACCGCCTCGTTGCGATGGGACTGAGTTTTGGACCATGATCCTGAACCGAAGGTCCGCGTAGCGAAAAGTGGAAACCGGTTTTCGGAAAAGATCATGGTCAAACAAAAAGATAGAGCCCCATCCCGATTCCATCGGGATGGAACAGGCTCTAGGCCATAGCGTCCGCGCCAAGCTCCACAACCTCGAGATCGGCAGGCGGGATGGCCGGCCCGGTCAGGCCACGTCGCGTCAGCCTGAGCCGCCAGTTGCCTATTTCACCATCGATCTCCAGCAGATTATATTGCGCCGCTGGACGCCTGCCGCCTGGCGCCTGCCCTGCGGCAGCGACGCCGACCACTGGAATTTTGGCGCCGCGCCCATTGATCGAGAACAGCGTCGGCTCGTGCGAATGGCCGTGCAGCACAAGCTCGGCCCCGTGCCGCTGAACGACCTTTTGGAAGCGGGCAATGCCGAACAGCCGCTTGGGCTGCGAAACGGCGCCGCGCACTGGCGGATGGTGGATCATGATCACCCGGAACAGCCCGCGTTTGGCCGTGGCATCGAGCACGTCCCGCAGCCTTTCCGCCTGGTCTTCCAGAAAAAAGCCGTTGGCCATGAACGGAGCCGTGGCCCGCGCCGTCGTGACACCGATCAGCGCGACGTTGCCACGCACGCGCAGATAGGGAAAGGCTTCGCGGTCGACCGGCGTATTGACGCCGTCGCCGGTCATCCACGCCGTCCACGACCGGCAGGACTTGTCGAAAGCACCGGGCACATAGGCGTCGTGGTTTCCCGGAACGACCGACACATCGTAGGGGGAGCCCAGCGTCTCCAGCCAGTGCTTGCCCATCTCGATCTCGCCATCGAGCGCCAGATTGACCAGATCGCCGGTGACGGCAAGGTGATCGGGTGCACTCGCCTTGATATCGGCGACGATGGTGTCGATGACGGCGTCGCGCATGTGGCGGCGGCGATTGCGCTGCCAGTTGACGTAACCTACCACCCGCTTGGAGGCGAGATCGCGATAGGTTACACCGGGAAGCGGTCCCAAGTGGATATCGGAAATATGCGCGAGCCTGAACATCCCTCCTTCATAAGCGACGCGCGCGCTGCTTTCCACCCACGGTTTCGTGGGTGATGATGCGGCCCGATCCGGAGCAAGCTTTCCGCCAGACCGGCTGGCCGGGTCTCAGGGCAAGGCTGTTTCATCTGTACTTCGTGCTGCGGCGGCCGATGACGCTCGGGGTGCGTGGTTTGATCCACGATCGCAGGTCCAATTCCGTCTTCCTCATTCGCCATACCTATGTACCGGGCTGGCAGCTTCCCGGCGGCGGCGTCGAGCTGGGCGAGACGATGATCGAGGCGTTGGCGCGCGAGCTCTCCGAGGAGGGCAATATTGCATTGACCGCGCCGCCGGTGCTGAAATCGATGCATTTCAACCGTCGGGCCAGCCGCCGCGACCATGTCGGCCTATATTTGGTCGAGCAGTTCAACCAGACGGCGCCGAAGCTGCCGGATCGCGAGGTCGCCGCAGCCGGCTTCTTTCCGCTCGACCGCCTGCCGGAAGCAACGACGCCGGCCACGTTGCGGCGGGTTGCCGAGAATTTCAGCGGCGCCGCGGCATCGCCCTACTGGTAGATCACGCTGCCTTCCTGAACCGCGCCCGATCATGCGGCGGCGCGTAGTCCAGTTCCGGCCCGACCGGCACGATGTGCGTCGGGTTGATCGTTTTGTGGCTGCCGTAATAGTGCGCCTTGATGTGGTGCAGGCTCACCGTGCCGGCGACGCCCGGGACCTGATAGAGGTCGCGCAGATAGTTCGACAGGTTCGGGTAGTCGGCGATGCGGCGCAGGTTGCACTTGAAATGGCCGACATAGACCGGGTCGAAGCGGACCAGCGTGGTGAACAGCCGCCAATCGGCCTCGGTGATGCGGTCACCGACGAGATAACGCTGGCGAGATAGGCGATCCTCGAGCTGGTCGAGCGCCGAGAACAGTTCGCCAAACGCTTTCTCATAGGCCGCTTGCGTGGTGGCGAAGCCGGCGCGATAGACGCCGTTGTTGACTGAGGGATAGACCAGAGCGTTGACCGCGTCGATTTTGCCGCGCAGTGCTTTCGGATAGAAATCAAGGCTGGCATCGCCCCATTCGTCGAAGGCTGAATTGAGCATCCGAATGATCTCGGAGGACTCGTTGCAGACGATTGTCTGTTCTCGCCTGTCCCACAGAACCGGCACCGTCACGCGGCCGGAATAGGCGGGATCGGCCTTGGTGTAGATTTGATGCAGGAAGTCGAGGCCGTAGAGCGTATCGCCGGTGGCGCCGTCCTCGGCCAGGAAGGTCCAGCCGTTGGCGCCCATGAAATGATGGACGACCGTGACGGAAATCACGTCCTCGAGCTTTTTCAGTGCCCGAAAGATCAGCGTCCGGTGTGCCCAGGGACAGGCAAGCGAGACATAGAGATGGTAGCGCCCCGGCTCGGCCTTGAAGCCGCGCGTGCGGCCTTCGGCCGGCCTGCCGTCAACCGTGACCCAGTCGCGCCATTGCGACTGCGCCCGCACGAATTCGCCGTCGCTCGCCCTGGTGTCGTACCCGCTGTCCTGCCATTTGCCGTCGACCAGCAATCCCATGTGGTGTCCTTTCCTCTTTGTAGGGATTTAGGCACAAACCGACGATGCGGAAATCGCCAGGCGTTGAACAGTTCGTCAATCTCCCGGTGCGGCAGACGAATGGCGGCAGCAAACGGCCGATTGCGGTGGCTGAAGATTGATGCTAGCGGAAAATCCGCATGTTTGACTTTGCTTTGATCCGGTTCGACCGACGACGAAAGGGCGCCCGCGCTTGATGAAGGGCTGACTGGCGAACGCTGCCGTTTGCAGCAAACCTTTCCCCGTCTACCGGAACGCAGACCATGAGCCTTGCCGACGTGAAATACCTGCCGGAAACTCCGGCGCATGACCCCGAAATCGAAGCCATCAACGACGAAGCCTTCGGGCCGGGCCGTTTCGTGCTGGGCGCCTACAAGATCCGTGAGGGCGGCCCGCATGAACGCGCTCTGTCCTTCGTGGCCGTCGATGGCGATATCGTTGTCGCCTCTGTGCGCATGACGCGCATCGCGGCCGGCGCCCGCCCCGCGCGGGTGGGCGGGCCCCGTGGCGGGGGGGCGGCGGACAAAAAAAAAGGCAATTGCCGCCCGCGGGGGGGGGTAGCGCGGGGGGCCCCCCCCCACGCCCGCCAGGCGGCGGGGGGGCGT
>NZ_JBVVQS010000094.1:211816-226028 GCF_055811575.1 Mesorhizobium sp. WSM4815
CGGGGGCGCGGGCCTTCCTGTCGTCGTGGGGGTCTGGTGGTCCTTTGAGTTATTTTTCGTGCCGCTCGGTTCCCTCCGGCCGCGCGGGGGCGCGGCCGCCGCCCCCGCGCTGATGCTCGGACCGCTTGCCGTGCGGCCGGCGTACAAGAATCTCGGCATTGGCCGCCGGCTGGTGGCGATCGCGCTGGAGGCCACCGCCAAGGCCGGCATGCCGGCGGTGATGCTTGTCGGCGACGAGCCCTATTACGGCCCGCTCGGCTTCAAAAGAATCCCGCGTGGGCAAATCTCCATGCCGCGCCCGGTCGATCCTGACCGGCTGTTGTCGCATGAGATCGTGCCGGGCGCGATGGCACGGCTGGTGGGGGAGGTTTGCCACGCAGATCAGGCAAGGATTGCCGCGCAAATCGCCGCGATGGCGTGACCATCCGGATGCTGTTGCGCCACACTGTCAGGCTTCGTAGCATGTGCCGACTAAGGTGTGTTGAGATTCAGGTCAGGCCGAGCCGAAAACGGTGGTATTCGAGAACCGGAGCGGAGCGTACTTTTGGGTACGTGAGCACCGGAAGCGCAGGAGACCACTGTTTGTAGGCCGGCCTCACCTGAATATCAACACAGCTTGGATGGAGGACGCCGACATGAACCCCAACGGCCAGATTGCGATCGTCACCGGCGGCGGCTCCGGCCTCGGCGAGGCGACGGCACGTGCACTGGCCGCTAAGGGCGCCGGCGTTGCCATCCTCGACCTCGGCATCGAGCGCGCGGCGAAGATTGCGGCCGATATCGGCGGCATCGCCATCCAATGCGATGTAAGCAGCGCCGATGGCGGTGCTGCTTCAGTGGCGGAAGTGGTAAAAAAGTTCGGCGAACCCCGTATCCTGGTCAATTGCGCCGGCATCGCCATCGGCATGAAGACGATCGGCAAGGACGGTCCGCACCCGCTCGACCAATACCGCAAGGTGATCGAGGTCAATTTGATCGGCACCTTCAACATGATCCGCCTCGTCGCCGACCAGGCCGCGAAGCTTGAGCCGCTGGACGGCGGCGAGCGCGGCGTCATCGTCAACACGGCATCGGTCGCCGCCTACGACGGTCAAATCGGCCAGGCGGCCTATTCAGCCTCCAAAGGCGGTGTCGTCGGCATGACGCTGCCGGTGGCGCGCGACCTTGCCCGGTCGGGCATTCGCGTCTGCACCATCGCGCCCGGCATCTTCAAGACGCCGATGATGGCCGGCATGCCGCAAGAGGTGCAGGATACGCTCGGCGCCGCGGTGCCCTTCCCGTCCCGTCTCGGCGAGCCTTCCGAATATGCAGCCCTTGTGCTGCATATCATCGAAAATCAGATGCTCAACGGCGAGACCATCCGCCTCGATGGCGTCATCCGCATGGCGCCGAAGTAGCCGACCATGAGTGCCGAAGTCGCCCTTCAGGCGAAGACCGGCCCGCTCGCCGGCCTGACGGTGATCGAGATGGCCGGGCTTGGACCGGTGCCGCTGGCCGGGCTGATGCTGTCGGAGATGGGCGCCGACGTGCTGCGCATCGAGCCGGCTGGGTCGAGCCAGCCGTTTCTGGCGCTGCCGGACGAATACGACATCGACTGTCACGGCCGCTCCATCCTGCGGATTGACCTGAAGCGCTGGGAAGGCGCCGAACTGGTGCTGCGCCTTGCCGAAAAGGCCGACATGCTGGTCGAAGGGTTTCGTCCCGATGTCATGGAGCGGCTTGGTCTCGGGCCGGATGCGGTACTGGCGCGCAATCCAGCCCTGATCTACGGCCGCATGACGGGGTTCGGCCAGGACGGTCCGCTATCGGGACGTGCCGGCCACGACATCACCTACCTCGCCTATTCGGGTGTGCTACATGCCATCGGCCAGCAAGGCGGCCGGCCGGTCCCACCGCTCAACCTTGTCGCCGACTACGGCGGCGGCGCCATGATGCTGGTCGCCGGCGTACTGGCCGCCCTGTTTGAGCGCTCGCGCACCGGCAAGGGTCAGGTGATCGACGCCGCGATGACCGAGGGCGCTTCAATGCTGGCGACACCTGTGCACGCCCTTATGGCGGCGGGCCTGTGGAGTGACACGCGTGGCGCGAACCTGCTCGATTCCGGCGCGCCCTTTTACGACACCTATGAGACCGCAGACGCACGGCACCTCGCCGTCGGCTGCCTTGAGCCCCGGTTCTTCGCCGAATTCGCAAGACTGCTGCCGCTCGACCAGATTTTTGTACGCGGCCAATACGACAGGAATTTGTGGCCGCAGATGCGGGCCGCCATTGTCGATCGGGTCGGGCAGAAATCACGGGACGACTGGGACCGTCTCTTTGCTGCAACCGATGCTTGCGTCGCACCGGTCTTGTCGCTGCGGGAAGCCAGGGATCATCCGCACAATCGCGCTCGCAACGCCTTTGTGAGGTCGGGTGCGCTCGAGCGGCCCGCCCCGGCGCCGCGCTTTTCGCGCTCCCGGCCGACGCTTGCCGCCATGCCGGCCGATCACGACTGTCAGGCGGTGACGGTGCTGGCACGCTTCGGCCTTTCGGAAAGCGAGACTGAGGCCCTTTTCAAATCTGGGGCCCTTTTCAAATCTGGGGCCCTTGTCAAATCCGGTGTGATAGGTTGATAACTGGAGAGCAAAGATCAGCTTAAGACGGTGTGGATTTGAACGATCGAAAGAAGGACGTGATCCGCGAGACCGACGCCGAAGCGATCAGGCTGGCGAAGACGCTGATCCGCAGTGCCCGTTTCGGCGCGCTGGCGGTGATAGAGCCCGGGACCGGTTCGCCGCTGGCCAGCAGGGTTGGTGTCGCCACCGATATCGACGGCACGCCGCTGATCCTGGTATCGATGCTGTCCGCCCATACCGGCGCGATCCTTTCCGACCCGCGCTGTTCGCTGCTTGTCGGCGAGCCCGGCAAGGGCGACCCGCTGGCGCACCCACGGTTGACGCTCGTCAGTCGGGCGGCACGGCTTGAGCCTGGATCCGACGAGCACGCCCGCGCCGAACGGCGCTATCTCAACCGCAACCCCAAGGCGAAGCTCTATGCCGGTCTTGGCGACTTCTCGATCTTCCGCCTTGAGCTGGAGCGCGCCAGTCTCAACGGCGGCTTTGGCAAGGCCTATCTGCTCGAACGCGCCGATCTGGTCACGACCGCGCCGATCGTCGAAGAGCTTGCCGCTGGCGAACAATCCGCTCTCGACCATATGAATGCCGACCATAGCGACGCAATTGCCGTCTACGCGCGCCACTTCGCCAAGGCGACGGGCGACGGCTGGGTCGTCACCGGCTTTGACGCCGACGGCATGGACCTGGCATTGGGCGACGATATCTGCCGGGTGTTCTTTTCCGAGCCATTGAGGACGGCGCGCGAGCTCAGGCATGTTCTGGTCGACATGGCAAAAACCGGCCGAGTGGCGGATTAAACACAGTCCGACAGTTAATCGCGTCGGGTCGAAAGCAAGTCTTGAGGTTTGTGCGAGATGTTCTACGCTTTCCCGGTAGCGTTGAATCGCCAGCGCACATTCGCACGTGAGCCTATGGAATCAGACGCTATTGCCCCCATAGCGCCGGAGGAGCAGGAAGGTATGGGGGATCGATGGTCTCGAAAAAGCTAATCGCCAATGCCGAAGCAGCGGCTTCGTTTCTGACGCTGATGGGCAACGAGAAACGACTGTTGATCATGATCTACCTGGCCGACGGTGAAATGTCGGTCGGCGCTATCGCCGAAAAGGTTCTGCTCAGCCAATCCGCCCTGTCACAGCATCTAGCCAAACTGCGGGCGCTCGATCTCGTCGAGACCCGGCGCGACCGGCAGATGATCTACTATTTTTGCAAATCCGATGCCGTGCGCGAACTTCTCAACACGCTGGACGGGATTTTCGGCGAGGGTGAGCTATCGCAGATGGCATACCGCCCGCGTCGCTCCGGGACTTGACCGGCCAATGCATGTCGCCCAAAGCCGGCAACATGCATAAGACAAGAACTGGTCCGAGCGCCCCTTGCCTCGCTGACGACTCCTGATGCATGTCGCGCAAAAGCATGCAGCGGTTTTGCGATAGCGACATGCATAAAACAACAACCTAATGCGCGTCGCGAGAGGTCGGTTGAGGTCGGTCGAACGCGACGCGCTTTTGAGCGACTTGCGTCCACTTGGACGCAGAAGGTACGCTCTGACACTTTGGATCCACGCGTCGTGCTGTCGCAAAACCCACCACGATCGGGCCGATGCGGGTCAGTTGAGGCAAGCATGCGCAGCATTCGTATCGACGACCCGCAAGACCCGCGCGTCGCCGCCTATCTCGACATTCGCGAGCGCGATCTTGCCGGCCGGCAGGGTCGATTCGTTGCCGAAGGCAAGGTGGTGCTCGAAATGCTGCTCGCGGCCAAACGCTTTACCGCCGAATCGGTGCTGGTGCTCGAAAACCGGCTGGCAGGCCTCGACGCAACCCTGCGCAAGGCGCCCGCGGACCTTCCGGTCTACGCGGCAGCCAGCGAGGTCATGGACAGGATTGCCGGCTTTCACATGCATCGCGGCATATTGGCGATCGGCCGCAAGGGCGAGGCGCAGTCTGCAGAGGCCTTGCTGGATGCCCTGCCCGCCCGCGCGTTGATCGTCGTGCTGGTCGGCATCGCCAACCATGACAATATGGGCTCGATCTTTCGCAACGCCGCCGCCTTCGGTGCCGATGCCGTGTTTCTGGACGCGACCTGCTGCGATCCCCTGTACCGCAAGGCGATCCGCGTTTCGGTCGGCGCCGCGCTGAAAATTCCTTTTGCCTCCTTCGCTGAGACCGTCGGCTTTACCGCGGCGCTCGATCGGCTGGGCTTCGGCCAATTCGCATTGTCGCCGCGCGGACAAACCGACATCCGCGATGCGAAAAGGACCGAACGGCTGGCACTCTATCTCGGCACTGAAGGCGAAGGCCTGCCCGAGATGCTGCTCGCCCGCCTGCGGACGGTGCGGATCGATATGACAGAAGGCTTCGACAGCCTGAATGTCGCCGCCGCGTCAGCCATCGCCTTGCATCATTTCTCGGCAAGCAGGACCTGAGCCGCAGAAGTCAGCATCACTGTCTGGGCTCAATGCGCCGATTCGGCCTTCTGCAGCGCCCGCACGCGATCGGCAAGGCTGCGTTCACCGCTTCCCGGTGGGTTGGGTGCCGCAAGAACCTTTGCGATCGGCGATTCCGGCCCGTCGAGCTTCGCCGTCAGGGCTACGACCTGCGCCGCCAGGTCGCTCATCTGCTCGCGCAACGCAGCGCTGGCACCTTCGGATCTGGATGCCGCGTCGGCGGCAAGATCCGTTTTCAGCCTCTTGTTCTCGCTGGCCAGTGCCGTCAATCTCGCCTCCAACTGCTCCCGGTCGCTGTCGAGCTTGGCGATAGCTTTTTCCATATCGCCCTTGACGGCCACATCGGCCTGATCGCCTTGCGCTCCGACGAGACGCACCGCTGCCGACGCATTTTCCACGCTTTCGCTTTTCAGCTTTTCGCGAAGCCGCGCGATTTCCTTTTCGCGGCGTTCAAGCTTGTCCTCGCGATCGGCAAGCGTGGCGAGCAGGCGTTCGATCTTCTTGTCCAGTTCGCCGGTCCTTTTCTTCTCGGCTTTCAACGCGTCTCGCGCGGCCTTGCTCTCGGCCGCGATCTCCTGTTGGCGCCTGTCTGCCTCCTTGCGCTGGCCGCGCAGCACTGAAATATCATCGGCCAGCTTTTGCAATTCGGATTCGCGCGCCACAAGTTCGATCTGACGGCTGCTGGAAGAAAAGCTGGCGTCGTCATACATGTGCTCCAGTTTTTTCAGCTCGAGCACACGCTTTTCCAGGGCATGCTCGGTTTGAGCAAGCCGATCCGACAAAAGCTGCAACTGGTCTTTGCGCTGCCGAAGGTCTTCGCCCTTGGCCTCGAGCGCGGAAAGGGCGTGTTCCTTGTCCTTCCGCTCGAGCGCCAGTTCCTTCAATGCTTCGCGGCCACGGCCGATCTCGACAAGCTGTTCGGCCGATTTCTCGCGCAACGCCTTGACGCTCATCTCAAGCCGACGTGTCGCCATGGCGAACTCGGCGCGGATGCGATCCTTCTCCGCCTGGATCTCGGCCAGCGTCAGCGGCATCGAGCCCTCGATGCGTTTACGCGTCAGCATCACGGCCCGCCGCCAGATGGCCGGAGCAATCATCAGCGCCAGAAAGCCGGCGCAGAGAAAGCCGAGGACAAAGAACAGGACCGACTGAACCAAGGTGACTATCCGTTATGAACGGCAAACAACCGTGAGGGACTGTGCCACGTTCGCATGACGGAATTCCAGTGCCGCGGCAAGGGTCTGCCGCAGCATTGTTCAGACCGTCGATCCTGGAAACAATCGCGGTGACGAGGCAACCGCTTGCTCAGAATGGATTCCAGGTGGCGCGCTGGGTAAGCTTGAGGTAGCCGAGATTGACGCCAAGCCGGGCGCCGACGCCGGTACGGATCGGCACCAGCAGCACATTGTTGTTCTTCATCACGTTGAAGCCGACGCCAGCCACGAGGTAGGCGGAGCCGGCAAGGCCGCCGAAACGATTGTAGAGGCTGTTCACATCGTCGAGATTATAGACCAGCATCATCACCCGCGAGCCCTCGCCGCCAAAATCCCAGCCGAGCGACGGGCCCTGCCAGAACACTTTGTGATCGCCGGCATTCTTGGTGTAGAGTGTGCCTTCACCATAGGTCAGGCCACCGATCAGGGCGCCCGAGCCCTCCTCCCCAAGCAAATAGCCATTGGGCAGGCCATAGGAGGAGAAAATCTTCTCCACGACGGTGGCGAGCCCGCCCGACGTCGCACCGAAGAATTTATGACCGGAATCGACGATCTCCTGAGCGGTGTATTCCTGGGCCCGCGAAGGCGAGGTTGAAAAGACGACAAGGCCCATGAGAGCGATCGCCATTGAGAAGACACGGAGAAAACTCCGGTCTGTGAAGACACGGAAAAAACTCCGGTCGTAGTATCGGGAAAACATGCTTCCAATCTCCGTCAGGGAGCACTTTCGCCGACGCCTCGCATCCGTGCGGCTCTTTGGTGGCCGTTAAGGATGACTGTTAAGGACAAACTATGCCGTAATCCTTTTTCAACCATTAAGCTTTCACATGAAGATGGCGGTTCGTAGGCTGGTTTCGCGCTGATTTCGCGTCGGCCCGCAGTATCCGCACCCTGCGTGAACACACCATTTTCGATAGCGACAATTCCGGATTTGTTGCTGCGCGCTCAGGCGCTGTGTATTCAGTAGGCCTTGGGAGAGCGAGCGTGATTCGTGTGGACAGGCGTGATCGTTGATCGCCCGGCCATTTCCAGTGAATTTTTGCAGGGACTTTCGTCGATGGCCGAGCTTTTCACCCTTTCCGCACCCGATCTCGCCGCGCTTTTGTGCAGCCGGGTCTGCCACGACATCATTTCGCCGGTCGGCGCCATAAACAACGGGCTTGAGCTGCTCGATGAAGGCGGCGCCGACGAAGACGCCATGAAATTGATTCGCCAGAGCGCCAGAAACGCTTCGGCCCGCCTGCAATTCGCCCGCATCGCCTTCGGCGCAGCCGGTTCTGCCGGCATGATGATCGACACCGGCGATGCTGAGGCCGTTGCGATCGCCTTCTTGAAGAACGAGAAGCCGGAACTGATCTGGAATGGAACCCGTGCGCTGCTGCCCAAGAACAAGGTAAAGCTGCTGCTCAACCTCGTTCTCGTCGCCAACGCTGCCATTCCGCGTGGCGGCAAGCTTACGGTCACGCTTGAAAACCTCGACACGGAACCACGCTTTGCGCTCGCCGCGAGCGGTCCGATGCTGCGCGTGCCGCCCAAATTCCTGGAGCTCCATTCCGGCAACAAGCCTGAAGAACCGATCGACGCGCATTCGGTGCAGCCCTATTACACACTGCTTCTGGCGCGCGAGGCGAACATGACAATATCGATCCACGCGACCGCAGAAGAAATCGTTCTCTCGGCTGCTTGAATTACCAAGCTGATTGAATGAACAGACGAGCGTTGTTCAGACAATATTTACCGCACCATCACCGTCGAATGAAATGAACCCCAAAGGCTAGATCGACCGAAGCATCGGTAAAGAAGTTTTCGTAAAAGCTGTTCTTTCAAGAATTTTACCTATTGGCTTTTCAGCTTCTTTACCGGATTGACCATACGGTGCCTTCCAGACCGCGACGCTGCCGGATTGCCGCATGGCAAAGAGGGCCCGGAAATGAAACGCTGCATGTTCATCGACGATTCGAGCGTCATCAGGAGGGTTGCAAAACGCATCCTGGGTGGTTCCGACATGCTGGTCATCGAAGCTGCCAGCGGGCTTGATGCGGTTGAGATGTGCACTGCCGACATGCCGGATATCATCATTGTCGACGGCGCCTTGCCGGACATGCAGGCCGAGGACGTCATTCGCCGCGTACGCGCCATGGAAAGTCCGATACAACCCCAGATCCTGATTTTGCTGGTTGAGGTCGACGTCGCTTCGATCATGCGGGCAAAGCGCGCCGGCGCCCAAGGCTATCTGCTGAAGCCGTTCACTCGGCCGCAACTTCTCGAGCGCTTCCGCACCTTGAGATTTGCCGCCTGATTCGCCGCCGCTGGCGCATGGCCGCGGAAATCGGCGCTCAATGTCTGCGACATAAAAACGCAAAATCCGGCCGAAGCCGGATTTTTGTCGGAAAAATCGATCGGATCGGCGTCGTCAGCTCAGGCGCTGACGCGGATGTCTTCCGGCTCGCGCAGCACGTAGCCGCGACCCCAAACCGTCTCGATGTAGTTCTGGCCGCCGGAAGCAGCGTCGAGCTTCTTGCGCAGCTTGCAGATAAAGACGTCGATGATCTTCAGTTCCGGTTCGTCCATGCCGCCGTAAAGGTGGTTGAGGAACATTTCCTTCGTGAGCGTGGTGCCCTTGCGCAGCGAGAGCAGCTCCAGCATCTGGTATTCCTTGCCGGTCAGATGCACGCGCTGGCCACCGACCTCGACGGTCTTGGCATCAAGGTTGACCACCAGGTCGCCGGTGGTGATGACCGACTGGGCATGGCCCTTGGAACGCCGCACGATGGCGTGGATGCGGGCGACCAGTTCGTCCTTGTGGAACGGCTTGGTCATATAGTCGTCTGCGCCGAAGCCGAGGCCACGTACCTTGTCCTCGATGCCGGCCATGCCGGAGAGGATAAGGATCGGCGTCTTCACTTTGGAAAGGCGAAGTGTTCTCAACACCTCGTATCCCGACATGTCGGGGAGATTAAGGTCGAGAAGGATGATGTCGTAGTCGTAGAGCTTACCTAGATCGACCCCTTCTTCGCCAAGATCGGTCGTATAGACATTGAAACTTTCCGATTTCAGCATCAGCTCGATGCTCTGTGCGGTCGCACTGTCATCTTCTATCAGCAGAACACGCATTTCATTCCCCTTTTCTGCTGCCGGACCATTTCACGACCCGTCCAGGACCGGAGCAGTGATTGCCTGAGCAGAGGCTGCCATCGAATGGTTAACAAAACCTAATTCCGTGCCGTTGACGGTACCAGATTTTTTAACCCTTTTCTACACCTTGTTGAATCTAATAGCGAATCTAAGAACCAAACCGCTAATGCAAAACATTAATAAGCCAGGCTAAGTGACTCCAGGGACTCGCTAGCCGTGCTTCCGGGTCGGGGCCGGAATTTTTACCCGGCCTTAAGTCCTGAGCCGTATGATTAACAATGCCCGTAAACGAATGGTTACCGCCGGCAAAAAACTTTAGGAATTTGTTTCCCATAGTTCTGGTAAAGTCGGTGGAAGCGGGTCGAAGCCTGAGTTTGCCAGGCGGATTAGACGATATGTGCAGGTGTGCGTTTCCAGGAGTACCGAATCATGAAGTCACGTGAAAACCTCGTTCGGCTGAAGCAGTTTCAGGTGAACGAGAAGCGGCGGCAGTTGCTGCAACTCGACATGATGATCGCCGAATTCGAGCGCATGGCTGTCGAACTGGAACTCCAGATCACTGCCGAAGAAAAGAAAGCCGGCATCACCGACATCAACCATTTTGCCTATCCGACCTTCGCCAAGGCAGCACGCTTGCGCCGCGACAATCTCAGAAATTCGCAAAGCGACCTCGCCCAGCAGCGTAGCGTTGCCGAATCACTGCTCGGCGAAGCCGAAGCGGAGCTTTCCAAGGCAGAAATGCTCGAATCACGCGACACCAAGATCCGAGACGCCGAGACCGGCGGCCGCAGCGCCATGATCGGCTGAAAACAAGGCTTTAAGGCCGGTCAGCACCCAGCGATCAGGTCGTTGCCCATCTGGAATGTCGCCGCTCATTGGTCGAGCAACTGCCAGTTTCAGGCCTACGCTGCCAAATCCCCTTGATGCTCCGCGACCGCCCGCACCTGGGTATCCTGATGTCGGGCGCAGGCGATTCCGGCCAGGACCTTATCTGATTGAGCAGCCCACCAGGTTCCGGCCGAGTTCGGCTCGGGGCCGACCGCGCAGGCTTGTGGAACGCGGCAAGGTCGACGCGAAAATGCTTGCTCCAAGAAGCAGGCGCTGCTCATGCCTTTGTCAGCCCGATCGGCAGGTGGTGCTGACCGTCTGAAGCAGAGAAAACCCTGTCGGCAAAGCAAAAAGGGCGCGGATTGCCGCGCCTTTTGACATCCTTGAACCAGCCCTAATGCCGATATTGCTGGATGCGCGTCGTGCGCAGGCCGGCAAGGCCATATTCATCGATCGACGCCTGCCAGGACAGGAATTCCTCGGTGGTCAGCTTATAGCGCTGGCATGCCTCTTCGAGGCTCAAAAGCCCGCCGCGCACCGCCGCCACCACTTCGGCCTTGCGCCGGATAACCCAGCGACGTGTGTTCGTCGGCGGCAGATCGGCAATCGTAAGGGGGCTGCCGTCAGGCCCGATAACATATTTGACGCGCGGTCTAACAAGATCGGTCATCGTACTCTCTACTAAAAACTCAAAGACCCAATCCCCACCACATTACCGCCACAGCTTTAAAATTTGCCTAAGCGATCCCTAATAGCTAGGTAAGGATCATGAACGCCGCGTTAGTCTTTTCGTCGGCATTTGAGGCATCTGCCCAGCAAGCGCCCGAATCCGTTCAAAAAAATCGGCCGGTTCGCGAAGCTGGCGCACCCGGAAAGCTTGACCTATATTCCGGCCATTGGCATTCAGGCGCCGTCATCCAAGCGCCGTGCAGAACGAAAGAACCATGAACAGCCTCGACCTTCCCGGACGCCCCGAAGATACCCGCATCGTTGTCGCCATATCGGGCGGCGTCGATTCGTCGGTTGTTGCCGGCCTTTTGAAGCATGAAGGCTATGATGTCGTCGGCGTCACGCTGCAGCTCTACGACCATGGCGCGGCAACGCACCGGGCCGGCTCGTGCTGCGCCGGCCAGGACATCGACGATGCCCGCCGCGTCTCCGAAACGCTCGGCATTCCGCATTATGTGCTTAATTACGAGGAGCGTTTCCGCAAGGCGGTGATCGACCCCTTCGCCGAGAGCTATGTGGCCGGCGAAACGCCGATCCCTTGCGTTTCCTGCAACCAGACGGTGAAATTCGCCGACCTCCTGGCGACCGCCAAGGAACTCGGCGCCGAGGCGCTGGCCACCGGCCATTACATCCGCTCCGGCGCTAACGGCGCCCATCGCGCACTGTACCGGCCGGTCGACGCAGATCGCGACCAGAGCTATTTCCTGTTCGCCACCACACAGGCGCAGATCGACTACCTGCGCTTTCCGCTCGGCGGCCTGTCGAAGCCGCAGGTTCGCGCCATCGCCGAGGAAATGGGGCTGACGGTCGCTGCCAAGCAGGACAGCCAGGACATCTGCTTCGTGCCGCAGGGCAAGTACTCCGATATCATCGCCAAGCTGAAGCCGACTGCTGCCAATCCGGGCGACATCGTCCATATCGACGGCCGCGTGCTCGGCCGCCATGAAGGCATTTTGCGCTATACGATCGGTCAGCGCCGCGGCATCGGCATTGCCTCGGGCGAGCCGCTCTACGTCGTCCATCTCGACGCCGACCGGGCCCGCGTCGTCGTTGGCCCGCGCGAGGCGCTGGAAACGCACAAGATCTATTTGCGCGACATGAACTGGCTGGGCGACGCTGCGCTGTCAGATATCCCGGCCGCCGGGCTGGAGCTTTTCGCCAAGGTCCGCTCGACACGCCCGCCACGCCCGGCCGTGCTGCGTCACAACGCCGGCATCACTTCGGTGGAACTGGTCGACGGCGAGTCCGGTATCGCGCCCGGCCAGGCCTGCGTGCTCTATTCCGACGACGGCAACGAGGCCCGCGTTTTCGGCGGCGGCTTCATCGAGCGTTCCGAACGCGGCGCCGAGGCCGAGGCGATGCTGACGCGGCTGGCGGCCCGGCCGGCGCAGATTCCCGCCGAATAGACGATAATCCCGATCTATCGGGATCGATCAGGTTCTGATACAGCCGCACTTTCTCTCAGGAAGACGATCCGGTGTGGGCAACCGTGCCGGCGGTCAGGATACGCAGCACCCTGATGGCTTCCTCGCCGCTGGTACGCGGTTCTGTCCGCGTCTCGATGCACTGGATGAAATGCTCGAGCTCTCGCGTCAGCGGCATGCCCTCGCCCACTGCAACATAGGACGGCTCGTTGGTGGTGAAGGCCCATTGGCCGCTGTCTTGCCAGACCGCGTGGCGGTAGACGGCGAGCTTGCGCTCCCACGGCTCGACATCGTCGAACACCGCCATCGCCTTGGTGCCGACCACGGTCAGCCGCCGTTCGCGGTAGGGATTGAGCCGCGACGCGAAGAGGTGGCTGCGCAGACCGTTGGGAAAGCGCATGTGCAGATGCGCGAAATCGCTGAGCTTGTCGAGGAGCGCTGCCCCTTCGCCACGCACCTCGATCGGTTCCGTGCCGGTGATGGCCAGGATCATCGACAGATCGTGCGGCGCCAGGTCCCACAGCGCATCGTTCTCGGTGTGGAATTTGCCGAGCCCGAGCCGGTGCGAATGGATATAGCGGACCTCGCCGAGCTCGCCATTATCGATCAGCGCCTTCAACGTCTCGAAGGCGGGATGAAAGCGCAGCACATGACCGACCATGAAGACGCGGCCATTGTCGACCGCCGCCTTCACCGAACGCTCGGCATCGGCCACCGTCAGCGCGATCGGCTTCTCCACCAGCACGTCCTTGCCGCCCTGGACGGCGCGCACCGCCATATCGGCGTGGAACTGCGGCGGCAGCGCCATCACGATGGCGTCGATGTCGCTGCGCACGAACAGCGCCTCCGGCTCGATCGCCAGGCAATCCTGCTCACTGGCGAAACCTTCGGCGCGGGCAGGGTTGACGTCCGAGACCGCGTGCAGCGCGCCGAGCGCCTTGAGGGTGCGGATGTGGTTGCTGCCCCAGTATCCGCAACCGAGGACTGCAATGCGCGGTTTCATCATTCCAACTCTAGAATTTCGTGGCCGAGACATAGCGGCGCGCCCCGCCGAACTCAACCCGGCATTTCTGTGCCTGATTATCTGCCCGGCAAAGCTTTTCGGCCATCAGAGCGAGGTGCGTCCGTCTGGACACACAAAGTACGTCTCGACCGTGAAGCTTGGCGACGCGACAGGATGCGATAGCGTGTGGCGCCAGACCGGCTGCATCGACACACCGGCTGCATCGATGCTTGACAGGCTTGGCGTCCCAACCTTATATCCGCCCGACCTTGGCGAACGCTTCGACATGCCTTCTGATTTGGGGCGGATTTCGGGCCTTTCGCCGCCCTGGCGGGGTAGCTCAGTTGGTTAGAGCACGGGAATCATAATCCTGGGGTCGGGGGTTCAAGTCCCTCTCCCGCTACCACTCAATTCTCCCAGAACGTTCTCTGCGTAGACTTGGCGGCTCAGAAACCCCGCAGAACTGCTGGCTTTCGGCCGAAAGCTGGGGACTGTTGTTGGTAGTGAAGGTGCCTTTTTTGCTCTCTGTCAGCCCATATTCTCCAAAGCTGGGGAGTGCGCCTTTTTACTCCCCAGCTGTCCCCCATTGAAATCACAGGGTTTTCCGGCTCGAAAGCTGGGGGTCGTTTGGTGCAAGGCCGCGTGCGGAGAACGCCGAAAGCAAACCAACCGGTGACCAAATTGGGCAGCCGCTTCGGCCTAGGAGCGGTGTCGAACTTCAAATGTCTGGAATGGGCCGACGAACGAACCCGCTGCGCGGGATGGGCGCGTGGGGTGAGGTAGAGATCACGAACCGGACGTCGCGCTCGCATTGAGGG